>DASYBA010000027.1:0-6722 GCA_036501005.1 Candidatus Xenobia bacterium
TGGCGATCCGCACTCTCGATCAACTGGGGGCCGGCACCAAGGAGTATCAACAAACGGTGGTTGCCGGGCTCATCGACAAGAATCCCGTGGTGCGCATGGCGGCGGCGGGCGCGCTGCGCAAGTTCGGCGTGGAAGAAAAAAAGGCTGCCGTCGCCAGCGTCGTGAAAGCGATGGAGAAGGGGCTTGACCCCGATTGGGTGTTGACGCTCATCGCCGCGGCCGAGCTCGAGCCGATCGCCGGGGATGCCCTGCCCGCCCTCGAACGCGGGATGGCCGCCGCCGTGGGTAGCTACAGCCGCATGGGCTGGTTCGAGGTCATCGTCGCCATCGACCCGACCAGGGTGGAGAAGTGGAAGTCCACCCTGGAGGAAGACGTCACCCAATTCGAGTCCACTGCCGCCGCCCGGTTCCTGGGCCAGCGTTATCCCAACGAAACGAAATACCTGGACTTCACGCCTACGGTTCGCGCGTGTCCGGGGTGGTTTTCGGAAAAAGCGGGGGTGCGTAGATTGGATGAATGAAACCCAACGAACCCCGCTTGCTCCGTGTGGAGGCCGTGGCCGATCTGCCCGTCCTCTGGGCCACCCGCCAGCGTTTGCAGTTGCCAGCCACCCTCGACCGTCATTTCCCGGCCCCGCCTCACTGGAAGGGGCCGCTGACTCCCGGCGACATCCTGGCGGTCTGGCTCCTCTTCCTCGTCTCCCAGGGCAACCACTGCCTCAACCACGTCGAGCCCTGGGTCGCCCAGCACCAGGGCGTCCTCAGCGCCCTGCTCGGCCAACCGATCCGCCCCAGCGATGTCCACGACGACCGTCTCGCCGACTGCCTCACGCGCCTCGGTCGCGGCGCCACCTTCGCCGCCCTGGAACGCGACCTCAATCAGCAGACCATCCGCGTCTAGCAACTGCCCACCGACCTGGTGCGCCTCGACACCACCACCGCCAACAGCTACGCCGACGTCCTGTCCGAGCAGGGGCTGTTGCAGTTTGGCCACAGCAAGGACGACCCCGACCGGCCCCAATTCAAGATTGCGGCGGCGGTCCTCGACCCACTGGGCATGCCCCTGGCCACGGCGGTCGTGCCCGGCAACTGCAGCGACGATCCCCTCTATGTCCCCGCCATCCAGGCGGTGCGACAAGCCCTGGGCACAGGCGGCCGCACCTATGTCGGCGACTGCAAGATGGCCGCCCTGGCCACCCGCGCCTTCGTGGCCGCCGGCAACGATTTCTACCTCTGTCCGCTGGCGGAGAAGCAACTCAGCCAGGCCGACCGCCAGACCCTCTTGCAGCCGGTCTGGCAGGGCACGCAGACGCTGCAGCCGGTGTGGCGTCCCGGCCCAGACGGCCAACCGGACGAGTTGGTGGCCGAGGGGTTCGCGGTAGACGTGGCCTTGACCGCCACGGTCGGGACCCGGGAGGTCTGCTGGACAGAGCGGCGCTGGTTGGTACGCTCCCGGGCCTATGCGCAGGCCCAGGAGGCGGCGCTGGAACGCCGCCTGGCAAAAGCCGAGGCGGCCTTGCGTGAGCTGCCGACACGCAAGCAGGGCAAGAAACGCCTGGGCCGTGCGGAACGGGTGCGGGCCGCGGCAACCATCGTGGCCGACGCCGGGGTAACAGGCTGGCTGCGTTTCACGGTCCAGGCCCGGCGGAGCACCCGCCAGGTGCGGGCCTACCGAGATCGTCCCGCCCGCCGGGTGACGGCGCTGTCCTGGACGCTGCTGGTGTGCCGAGACGAGGCCCGGATCGCCGAGCAGAAGCGGACGCTGGGCTGGCAGGTGTACGGGAGCAATGCCAGCGCCATGGGGCTGGCGGCGGTGGTGTGGGCCTATCGGGGCCAGTATCGGATCGAGGATGACTGGTCGCGGTTGAAAGGGCGGTCGCTGGGGCTGACGCCGGTCTACCTGCAGGATGAGGAACGCATGGCGGGGTTGGTGTATTTGCTGAGTGTGGCGTTGCGGGTGTTGACGCTGGTGGAGTGGTTGGTGCGGGAACGGCTGCGGCACAAGGGAGAGCGCTTGCAGGGCATCTATGCCGGTCAGCCCGGCCGCAAGACGGCCCGTCCCAGCGCGGAACTGCTGTTGGGGGTGCTGAAAACGATTAGTATCAGTGTCGTGGAGGTGCAGGGGCAGGTTCATGCGCTGGTGTCGCCCTTGACGGAGGTGCAACAACGCCTCCTGGAACTCTGGGACCTTCCACCCGACTTGTATGAAAAGGTCGCCCATGGATTCCCCAAACCTCCCTGAAAGACGAGCGAACCGTAGGTTCACGGTCGAGAAATTGCAAGATGCCGCCAATTACGTCGCTCGTTTTCACGCCGCCGAGAACCTGGGCAAGGGGGGCGCCTGGGCCCGCCCGGCGATCCCTGCCCTGAGTCGGGCCCTCGAGGATCCCCACCCCCGCGTGCGCCTGGATGCCGCGCGCGCCCTGGAAAAGCTGGAACCGGGCAAGCACAAGCTGGCGCCCGTGTTCCTTGGGATCATGGGGGATGGCGACGACATGTCCGTAAGGACGGCCGCGGTCCACGCGCTGGGCGCGCTTGGCCCCGCCGCCCGGGACGCTGTTCCCCGCCTGCGCGCCGCCGTGCGCGGCCCCGATGCCGCCCTGCGCTACGCCGCCCACGAGGCGCTGGGGAAGATCGAGCCGAAATCCGCCCTGCCCGCTGTCCTGATGGGGTACTGATCATGCGCCGACTTTGCTCTGCCATCGTGCTGGGTCTTTGTTGCGCGCCGGCCGTGCCGCGGGAAAACAAGACGGACCTCCACGGTGATCCCCTGCCCGCCGGGGTGGCGACGCGCCTGGGCACCATTCGCCTGCGCCATGCCGGCCCCAGCAACGTGATCGCCTGGTCGCCGGACGGCAAGCTGCTGGCGGCCGCGGACGCGGCGGGGCCGACCCAGCTGTGGGACCTATCGACCGGCAAGCTGCTGCGGCAGTTCGGGCAGGGTCGGAGCGTCAGCCGCGTCAAGCTGGTCTTCTCACCCGACGGCAAGTTGCTGGCCGTCGGTGCTGCGGACATCAAACTCCACGAGATTGCCACCGGCCAGGAACGTCAGCAAATTAGCCCAACCCAGGACGTCAAGGCGCTCGTGTTTTCCCCCGACGGCCGGTATCTGGTGGCGGGCTTGAACAAGGGGGGTATGCAGGTTTTCGAAGTGGCGACCGGCATGCGCGGCAGCCAGGTCGGCGACCCACTCGGCGACGTCCAGGCGCTGGCCATTTCCCCCGACGGCGCCACCCTGGCCGCCGCCGCCGCCGACACCGCCGTGGCGCTGTGGGCCAAACCGCCCTGGCGTGAGCTGGCGCGGTCGGCCGCGCCGCTGCGCCTTGAACCCGCTGAGGTGGAGATCTTCTGGAAGACCCTGGCCCAGCCCGATGGCCGACGCGCCCACCAGGCCATCTGGGCCCTGACTGGCGCGTCCGCGCAAAGCGTGCCCTTCCTCCGTGACAAGCTCAAGCCGGCGGATGCCGTCACGGCCAAGAAGGTGGAGCAATATCTTCGCGATCTGGACAATGACAATTTCGGAGTCCGCGAGAAGGCCACGCGCGAACTGGAGTTGCTCGGCGACCAGGTCGAGACCACCCTCCGCGCCGCCCTGGCCGACAATTCCTCCCTCGAAGCGCGCCGGCGCCTGGGCGAGATTCTGGAGCATCTCGAGGACCCGCCGCCAGAGAGGCTGCGACTGCTGCGGGCGCTCGAAGTCCTCGAACACGCCGACAGTGATGACGCGCGCCAGGCCCTCGCCGCCCTGGCGAAAGGCGGCACCGGTCATTGGCTGACCGATTCCGCGCGCCGCGCTCGAGCGAATGCGCCAAGGCAAAACCCAGCCCTAACCGGAATAAAAGCAGAATAGCCCTTCAACGATTTTGCCGAAGGCTCGAAATCAAGAACGGCCCGGGCGTCTGGTTTTTGAACCTGGTCAACCTTCACGTTGTGTTTGCCGCTTTCTACTTCGACAGGTTTGCGCGCGTCGGTCCGACACACCGAAGCAAACCGCGCTGAATCGGACAATTGCTGGAGACGCCGCCCCTCGCCAATCACCCCGATACCTCCTGCTCGCTCAACCTGCATGCGTGGGCGTGACGGCGTTCCCTCCACGCTTGCTTCTCTGCTTCGCTGGCGTGGTCGCCGGGCCAGAGCAGGGGCTCGTGGCCGGGGAGCCAGTAGCGGTAGCCGTCGCCGCGGTAGCCGCTTCCCGAACGGCAGATCACACCCTGCTGAGCGGCCCGTTTCAGCCAGCGCGCCAGCGTCGAGCGGTCGGGGCGGTCTTCCTCGTTGGGCCAGCGCTCCAGGATGGTCTGCTGGCTGAGCCTGTCGCTGGCGTTGTCCAGGATGTCATGCACCTCGGGCCAGGTTTGCACGAGGGGGGACGCCGCCGGCGTCAGTTCGCACCAGGTAGTCGGTGCCGGCGGCGTTCAGTTCGCGGATCAGGTGGCGCGGCGTCTCGACATAGCGCGAGTAGGCGCAGATCCGGCGGCGCCGGTCGCGGCCGCGGGCGCGGCGATAGCAGCTCAGCTCCAGGATGACGTCCGCAAACCCGTCAGGGCGCCGGAGCCACGCGCTGCCTGGCCGTCGGCGGGTTTGCCCTTGGCGGGATGATGCAGCAGCCTGACGGCGGGAAGGAACACCCCGCAAGGGGAACACGGGTCAGCTACCACTGGCGAGGCAGAAAGCTGAAGAAGGTACACAAATAGCCCCGCGCCTCGGCGATCGGGACCGGGGCTACCTCCTCGTCCTCGCGCTCATGAACCAAACTGTTGCGGTACTCCCGGATAGGGTGAGCGTTGTCGCGCTGGTCGTTCCCGATCCTGCACCTTGCCGCCAGGCTGTCCAGAAGGTCTTTCGTCTTTGGGTGGGAAAGAGCAATGGTCTCCCAATACTGACGCAGCCCGCTCTCGAATTCCGCGAACAGCCGGATGATGCAGGTCCCTTCCAGGTCCTTGGCGGCATTCACAACGTCGCGGTGCTGGACACCGCACTTGAGGATCGTGGGGTTTCTCCGCCCTTCTTCCAGCAGTCGGGAGACGGCCAACTGCACCGCCGCGAATTGTCGGTCAACCGCCTTGATCCTGGTCTGCCAGGAATCTCTAAGCGGCATGCTGCCTCATCTCCGTGAGGACCTCCTGGAGAGTTTCCTGGGAGAGAGGCATCGCCCTGGCCTCGTGCGGGTTCGTCGCGGCGATACCGGGGAACAGGTAATGCAGGGCCCAGCGGCCGTCCTCGTAGGAGAGGGTCGCGATGTCATCGTACGCGGGCATCAGGTAGAGATCGACCACACCTTCCGTCCCAGGGGCAGAGCGGGCGATCGGCTCGAGCAATACCCGGTTGGTGCCTTCCTGCATGAGAAGGCCGGGGGCCTTGTACTTGCCAATCTGGGAGTCCTCCATCGGCTTCTCGATCCGCCGAGTGGACCAACCAAGGTTTTTCGCCCAGGATTCCACATCGTTGACAAGGGCCGAGAGGCGGTCGAGCCACTCGCTCAGAAGGCGTACCCGGTCCTTAGCATCCTGCTCGAACTGGTTCTGCGCCGGCGCGAGGTCTCCGAGAGGAGTCGTCCAGCGGACCGTCGTGTCTCCGCCCTGCACCGTAACGACGGCCTCGAAAGGTCCGATAGCCTGACGGGGCGCACCGCCATTCTCAAGGGCATGAAGCAGATCGTGGTCCCCCGCCCTCTGGAGGCTGCGCGGCGTGTAGACGACGTGGTAGCCATCCCCCGCGTCCGACGCTGGGCGAATGCTGATCGTGTACGCACGGGAAAGGAGGTTCTGGTCAGTCATGCCACTGCCCCTCTGTTCAGATGCAAAACATGCGTTATTCTACCCCCAGAACCCCGGCACGTGAAGTGGGCAAGGGGCGTCGCAGCGACGAGAAGTATACGGCAGGTAGAACATTGCTGGGGGGGAACGGGAAGCGGCGGGGTTGCTCGAGGCCATGCAGCGGCGTGCCCGGGGGCAACCTCCAGGTCGCAGCTGCTCCAGCACACTTCTCGGTTCCGCCGCTGTTTTCCAGCCGGATCTGCACCCCCGGCCGCCTGTTTACACCTTGACAGCGCGTCGGACGGTCGAGAGGTTTTCACCAGATCATGACCACCGAACCGATCCGCGACGGACTCCTGGCCGCAATCCGCGAGAACCCGGACGACGACACGCCGCGGCTGATCCTGGCCGACTGGCTCGGCAAGCCAAACTGGAAGCGCGGGAGCGGCGGCTGCTGATCGCCCACGGGCTCGACTGGTTCGGCAAGGAAACTCTCTCGTCGTTCACGTTCCGCCGCGCCTCTCCAGCCCCAGCCTCATCTCAAGTCGGCTGGTCGGTTACAATTTATGTAGCCGTCTGGCCGCGGCCGGGCAGTACTTCATGACAGCTCCAGCGCTCGCCTGAAAGGGGCAACGGGTGAACGGCAAGAATGGCGGCCTGATCGCCCACATCCACGAATTGACCCAGGCGCACGTGGCCGCTCGCCAGGAGGATGCCCTCCTCATCGACCGCTTCGTCCGGCTGCACGAGGAGACGGCCTTCGAGGCCCTGATGCGGCGGCATGGGCCGATGGTGTTCCGTGTCTGCCAGCGTGTTCTCGGACAGGTCCAGGACGCTGAGGACGTGTTCCAGGCAACCTTTCTGCTCCTCAGTCGCAAGGCCAGTTCCTTGCGCGATCGGGGCGCGGTTGGCTCCTGGTTGTACGGGGTGGCTTACCGGTTGGCTCGCAAGGCGCGCACGGCAGCGCAG
>DASYBA010000028.1:0-3214 GCA_036501005.1 Candidatus Xenobia bacterium
CGCCTGCAACAGGGTGTTGAGCTGGGTCGCCTGCTGCGCCCGCTGGTCAAACGGGAGGCCTTGCAGCCCCTTGACGATCAAGCCCTGGTTATGCTGGAGGTCCGAAGCCAGGTGCGAAGAGTCTTGTTGCACTGCGATCGAAGAGGCGTCGCCCTGGTCCTGGGCAGCCTGTTCAAGGTCCGACTCCCGGGATGACGCCACCGATTCGGGAACGTGCGGTCGAGTGTGCCCCGGCCTCGTCGTCAGCTCGTGGCCAGGGTTGGACAGGCCCTGGCCATCGTCACCGATTTCGTCAGCCGACTGGACGGGCGTCGTGTAGGCCGGCCGAGCCTTGGCCCAGGTGGAATTGATTTCACCCTTCAGGTGATAGGCATTGTTGGCCCGCTGGGCATCCGATACCTCGGTCTGTTCGATACCGTGGAGATCGCTCAGAGCGTGATTCGGCGTCATCCAACCCGGCAGGCTGCTCGCGCCGCCGTGGGCACGGGTGGCGCTCGGATCTTCGTGGTCGGCCAGGGCCTCTTCGGAGAGATGGGCGCCGTCCTGCGGCTGCGGGGGTGGCGTGGGGGCCGGGGGACGAGGTGGGCTCGCCGGTTTCCAAGGGTTGCTGTTGCTGGCCCCGCTGCTGACGCCGTCCATGTCCCGCCTCCGACGCTATCTGTGTTCTCTGTCACTCCATTGTAGGGGAGGCGTGTGAACAAGATTTTTGCGAAAGCTGAACATGTTAGGAAAATCTCGTTAATTTCTTCCTAACCCCGCACGGATGCGGGTCAACCGCGAGCGATAAGGGCGATGACCAGGATGACCACCAGCACCAGGATGCCGATCACCCAGACGGTGTAATCCGGTACTGGTGCAGCCGCCACAGGCTGGTGGTTGATCACCGTCGTCGTGCTCGTCGTACTGGAAACGGTCGGTGCAGGGGCCTCTGGGGTGGGAACCACGATGGTCGTATTCTGCGGCGGTGGGACGTTGACCGTCGTCGTCGACTGCGTCGCCGGCGTACTGCCGCCGTTCGACCCCGCATCCTGCTGGGCGCAGACCGCGCCGGCCATGCTCAACACACAAAACAACAATACGACAAGGAAATGCTTCATGATAAAATCCCTTTCAGTGCAGGCCACGACAGTGCGTGCCCAACGATGTCATCCAATAGATGCCCTGCTTCGCGGGACTGAAAACGTGCTCCTCGAGTCCGAAAGCCAGGGACGGCTGCCCTGTGCCTTGGAACAGCCGGCCATGCAGATCTTTCCAGGGCAAATCCGCTTCGGCGTACACGCTGGGCCGCAGAACACTACCTGGCAAAACTAGGTCGCCCTGTGGCGGCACGCCGAGGCCGTAGGGCTGGACTGGGCCTCCGTCTTCGACCACTTCCGACATCCGCATCGGCCTCGTCTTCCGAGCCATCGTCGACGACACCGATGCCAAAGCCCAGCAACGGGCGGGCCACCCCAAGAGCGACGAACCTCTCAACCTGTGGGTCGGCAGTGCCGAGCGTTGTATCGAATGGCTCCTTCCCTATGCAAAACTCGGCGTCGGCGACTTCCTTCTCCTGGGACGCTCCCCGTTCGACCATCGCACCATGGAGCTTATCGGCCGTCACGTCGCACCAACGCTCAAAGCCGCCTTGTAAAGATCGTCGTCATCGGCGCCGGACTGGGCGGCCTGTCGGCGGCGCTGCGTCTGGCCCGCCTGCCCTCATGCCCAATGCCCACCTGCAGGTCCTCCTCGATGCGTGGCACTGGATGGCCTGGTATCGAGCGGAGGAGGTCGCCCAGCACATTTTGGACTTTACTCGGAGCCCGTCACCGCAAAGTCGATAAAACCGCGCTCGACGCTGACGTGCACCAGCTTGACGCGCACCCGGTCGCCCACGTCGACTCGGCGGTGCTCGCCCGTTCCGACCAGCTTGCCCTCGACCGGCGGATGCAAGACCCGCACCCACACGCCATCGGGGTTGACCCCCGTCACCAATGCGTCGAACCGCATGCCGATAGACTTCGACACCAGCAGGGCGTTGGCCGACTTCTGCACCCGCCGCTCCACCTTCTGGGCGTCGTTCTCCCGCGTCGTGCAGTGTTCTGCCAGCGCTTCCAGCTCCTCCATCGAGTAAGGGCACGTCTGGCCCGCCATCAGTGCCTTCAACAAGCGATGGGTGATCAGGTCGGGGTAGCGTCGGTTCGGGGCCGTGGAGTGGGAATAGTCCTTGACGGCCAGACCGAAGTGTCCGGTGGACGCCTCGTTGGGACGCTCCACGGCATATTCTCCGGGCCCCATCAGCTTGATCATGGTCAGGGAGAGATCGGGAAAGCGCAATGGATCCCGCGCCTTCTCCTGTTTGAGGAACTCGCTCAACGCCTTGGAGTCGGGCGTGGCCGGCAACTGGAACTGATGCTCGGCGGCGATCTGGACCATGCGATCCCATCGTTTGGGGGTTCGTACCACTCGACGCAGGCTAGGCCAGCCGTGGTCTCGCAGGTAGCGGGCCGTGGTGCCGTTGGCGGCGATCATGAAGTCTTCGATCAGCTCCTTGGCCCGGTTGCGCTGGCTCAGGCGAAGATCCACCACCTGCCCACCCCGCAACACCGGCCGGGCTTCCAAGGAGTCGAACTCCAGGGCGCCGTGTTCGATACGTCTCTCCCGCAGGCTCTGGGCCACCTGGTCCTGCTTGACGAGCTGCTCTTCCATGCCACGAACCGCCGCCACTTCATGCGGCGGGGGCACACGCTCCTCCAGCCATTGGGCGACCGGATTGTAGGCCAGTTTGGCATGGTTCCGAACCATGCCGCGGTAAACGTCGGAGCCCACCAGGCCGCCACTTTCGTCCACGTCTACCTGGACGATGAGGGCCAGTCGATCGACGTTGGCGTTCAGCGAGGTGAGGTTGGTCGTCAGGCGTTCCGGCAGCATCCAGTAAATGCGGGGCGGGGTATACAGCGTCACTGTGTTCTGCCAGGCGTGGTGGTCCAGGGAGGTAGCACGAGGCACCAGCGCGTCGACGTCGGCCACCGCCACCAGAAGGCGGGTCACACCATCCTTAAGAGGCTGAAAGACGGTCAACTGGTCCAGGTCCAACGAGTCGTCGTTGTCTATCGAACACCAGAGCAGCTTGCGCAGGTCCTTGACGCCGGGATTGGCGGCCGCACCCGCAATGCGGTCCAACTGCTGCTCATCGTCGGGGCTCAAGCCAATCGCCATGCCCCGCTCCTGCATG
>DASYBA010000029.1:0-3300 GCA_036501005.1 Candidatus Xenobia bacterium
AGACCTGGGGTCGGTTCGCAATCAATACGGGGCCGATCGACCCTCGGACGTGACCCGGAACATCGAGAGACGCCGGTTGGGCGCAGGCAGCGCCGGTCAGAAACACCCCCACCAGAAGCACGCGACGAAACAAAGGCAGAAACACGGCTTTCAGTCCCCTCTCTCCCCGAATTCGTGATCACATCGTACCACAAAAATATTTATTTTTAACCTCCCTTTGAAAGCCGCTCAACTATATTTTTCGGGCTTTATCGAATCAACATGGGACACCCCTGGGAGGAGGTCCGGCTCCGAGGGCCAATGTGGCCTCGATGAGACTCCCGCGACTGGCCGATGGCGATTGTGTCGGCGCCTATCGCCTGCAGTCGCGCCTGGGTCACGGGGCGACGGGAAGGGTCTACCAGGCAGTGCACCGGGAGTCTGGAGATGTCGTTGCCCTCAAGATCATCGGCTTTCCCGACGACCTCTCGGACAATCCGGAGCGTCAAGGGGAGATCTGGGAGCGGTTCGAACGAGAGGTGGCGGTCTGTCGGCGTCTCGCCCACCCTCGCGTCATCCGCCTGCTGGACAATGGTGTGCACTCTGTCGGAGCGGAGAATTTTCCGTGGCTCTCCATGCCGCTCATTGTGGGTGCCCGTTCCATTTCCCAGGTCTACCGGGCACACCCGGACCAGAACTGGCTCTTGGATCGAACCGAGGAGATTCTCGATACGCTGGTCTACGTGCACGCCCAAGACGTCATCCATCGGGACCTGAAGCCCGACAACATCCTGATCGGGGCCGACGGGCGCTTGTCGATCGTCGACTTCGGACTGGTGCGGGCACTGCTGCCGGAGCGAGACCGTCTGACCCGCACCGGTCAAGCCATGGGCACCGTCCAATACATGGCCTTGGAGCAGATGGGCGATGCCAAGAATGTAGACCCGAGGGCCGATTTGTATTCGGTTGGCATGGTGCTGTTCGAACTGCTGGAAGAGGTGACCCGCTGGGCCGACGTGCTCCCCGACATCATGTGCGCCAGCGGCATTCGCTTTACCCGACCCGTCGAGCCGACGCTGGCGCGGTTCGTGACCCGCCTGGCCGAGCCTAACCGGGAACAACGCTACCCTACGGCAGCCGACGCCTTGTCGTCGTTACGTCTTATCCGCTGACGGTTTGTTGTTCCATCACCCACGCCATGAAAGCGAGAAGGAAGGCGTAGCGGTGCTCGGCGGCGGCGAAGCGTTCACGCAGGTAGAGCAGCAATCCCACCGGCAATCCGATGGGCCACAGCAGCGGGGCCCGGTTCCACCCCTTGAGGCCGACCCGAAAGTCCGGGTCGAGATAGAGGGTCTGATGCAGGCCCGTCAGACACCCATCTTCGATGTCGTGCTCGAGGAGCGGCAGCACGCCGTGTTGTTCCAGGGTCAATTGGGCCGCCCGCAGGGAGTTGCTGCGAATCTCGTCGGGCTGCTCGGTGGTCGGGGGCACGATGTTGGATCGACAATGCCAGAAGCCGTGGTTGATCTTTTCCCGTATGGCGGTGGCCGTGGTCGTCCCCACCCGGAGGATGTCGGCCACGCCTTCGAAGAGGCGGGTCTCCTCGCGCTGCAGTCGGCCGTCGGCCAAGGCCACCACCATGCAGAGCGCCAGGGTCGATGGGATGAGCTCGGGGCGCTGATGGAGGAGGTGAAACTGGGGGCCGAGGTGGCCGAGGAGCGCATCGGCGGTCGGTGAGCTCTGCGAGAGGTGTGCCCACTCCTCGCTCATGGCCCTCCGCATGCGAGTCGATGGAATGAGGCGAAACGAGACTCGATCCAAAGCTTGCCGCTCCCCGTCCCGGCAGGCTGGGACGCCCAGCAGGGCCATGCCTGCCGCCACCGTCCACACCGGCATCACCAGGCGGGCTGTTTCTTCCCAGACGTGCGCGAAGATGGACTCGGGCGCCGGCTCGGCCAAGCCGTACTGTGCGGCCATCCACACCAGGACGTGCTGTTCGATGGTGACCGGATCGTCGGCCGGACTGCCGATCAGCGCAGCCAGTCCCTGGATCAAGCGGGCCCTCACTCGATCTGCCGAGCCCAGGCGCGTCGCTTCACCCGCGGGAATCCCGACCATGCTGGTCGCGGGCACCAGTTGTTCCCACCGCATGGCTTCAATGCCAGCCAGCATGCAAGCTCCTCGCACCCATTGACTCCGAAGAGCTTTCTAGCCCTCGACGTGGGGCCCCTGCGCAGGCGACGCCCCGCGGATGCCGAAGTGGATGGCGCCATGAGTCGGCGCAGCCAGATGGCACCCTTGACCCCGCTCGACCCCCTGTCCGACGCCATGCCTCTGCTAGTCGCCAGGGTTCAGGTTGATGGCACGGTGGATGCGGCCAACCAACAGTGGCACGCGTACGTCGGCCCACCGGGCGCGGCGTCGTGGCTGTCGCTCTTGCACCCGGCTGACCAGGAACGAGCCCGAGCCACCTGGGAGCGGGCCGTCGTAGCTGGCGAGATCTTCGTCATGGAGGTGCAGTTGCGCCGTCATGACGAGAGCTGGCACTGGTTCCTGGCTCGGGCCGGGCGGATCGGCGCCCGGGCCTGGGTGTTGACGCTCACCGACATCGATCAGCAGAAAGGACTGGAGCAGACCCTCAAAGACCAGACCAAGGCGCTGGAAGACATCTTGTCACTGGAGGAGGGCGATGCCGCCCTGCTGCGCCAGTCCAACGACGAGCTGGAACGGCGGGTGCAGCAACGCACTCGGGAGCTGGAAGTGGCCAACCAGCGACTCAAAGAGGTGGACCGTCTGAAGTCCGACTTTCTCGCCACCATGTCGCACGAGCTGCGCACGCCCCTCAACTCCATTATCGGATTTACCGGGATCATTCTGCAGGGCCTGGTAGGGGATCTGAACGACGAGCAGCGCAAGCAGTTGACCTTGGTGTACCATGCCGCGCAGCACCTGTTGAAGCTCATTTCCGAGATCCTCGATGTCTCCCGTATCGAATCCGGCAAGGCCCGTATCCAGCTCGAGCAGTTCGACCTGGGTCTGGTGGTCAACAACGTGGTGGACAGCCTGGAGGTGATGCTGGCGGAAAGGGGTCTGCAGGTGGTGCTCCAAGGGTCGAATGAGGGTCTGGTGGTGCGGTCCGATCGGCAGAAGCTCACGCAGGTGATCCTCAACCTGCTGGGCAACGCCATCAAGTTTACGCCGGATGGTAGAATTACCGTCTCCTGGGGTCTTTGCGAGGGGGGTTTCGACGTGCGAGTGGAGGACACCGGTATCGGTATCCGAGAGAGCGACCTGCAGCATCTCTTCGAGCCATTTCGTCAA
>DASYBA010000030.1:0-2570 GCA_036501005.1 Candidatus Xenobia bacterium
AGGAACTGGCTACCCTTGCTGGGCGGGCTCACGACCGACGCAGCATCCAGCGGGACCCCGACAGCCATCTCGAAGAGATTCTTGCAGAGTGGCGTGAGCAGGAGTGACTATCGATGTTTTAGCTCGGTTTGCTGGGGGGGGTAGAGGTCCAGCGTATCGGGATGCTGCCGCTCTTGGTGCCAAGCCTTCAAGAGCACCCGCAGGTGGGTGGTGAAGGGCGGCCGGGCCGTCACCTGGTATCGAACCTCGTCGACTTCGAACGTAAAAGTATCCGGCTGGTCGGGCGTGCTCTGAAGCGGCGGCGGGGTGGTCGGTCGCGGTCGGACCAGCGGGGGTGCCTCCACTGCCTGCCGCAGGGCGACGGGACCCCGCTGCACCAGGAGTTGGTTGGCATCGTGGTCGGGCAACTCCACCTGTGACACCGTGATGCCCAGGGCCTGCAGGCGGGGACGGAAGACGGCGGCGGCTTCCTGGCCGGCCCGATCGGTGTCCAGGCAGAGGCGCACCTGTCGAACGGCGTACCGTTCGAGGAGTGGCTCCAGGTCGGCGGGCAGGCCGCTGGCGGAGAAGACAGCGGTGACATTGGACAGGCCGGCGGTCCAGAGGGAGAGGGCGTCCAGGATGCCTTCGGCCAGGTACACGACCGGCGCCGTCTGCAGCGCCTCCCAGTTGAAGACGCCGTGCTGGGGGCCGTTAAGGAAGAGGTGCCGCTTGCGGGCCTCGCCGTCAATTCTGCGGCCGTAGAGGCCGACCAGGCCATGGTCCGGGTGGGAGACGGGCACCACGACACAGCCTTTGAAGTGTTCTCGGCCGTGCGGGTTGAGGACGCCGAGGGCGGTGAGGGCCTGTCGGACATCGCCTTGGCGGGGCAGGGCGGGGAGCAGGCTGCCGTCGGCGTACCCCAGGGCGAAGGTCTGCCACAGCTCGGTGGCGCCCAGACCGCGGCCTTGGAGATAGGCCTGCGCTTCCGGGCAGTCCAGGAGCTTTTTCTGGTAGTGGGCCATGACGAGGGTGAGCAGCTCGTGGCGGTGCTGGCCGGGCGGCAGAGGCGGCGGCGAGACCGGCGCGTTCGGCGCCGAATCGGGGGCCGGTGGCAGCGTGCCCGCGAACGCTCGCAGGCGGGCCAGGGCTTCCTTGAAGCTCACCTTTTCGTGGAGCTGGATGAAGGACAAGATGTCGCCGCCGGTCTTGCAGCCGAAGCAGTTCCAGAGCCACTTGCCTTCCTCTTCGTTGAAGTGGATGGAGAGGGACTCTTCCTGGTCGGGGTGGAGCACGCAGCGGGCCAGGTGGTTCTTGGCGCCGGCGCTGGGCGGTCGGGGGGTTAGGCCGTAAGTGGCGGCCAGGTCGACCAGAGAGACGACGCGCTTAAGGGTGTCCACCTCGCCCCGATCTGATCTTCCACCCGTGTGCGCCATGCCCATGCTCAACCGCCCCTAAAAAAAACTTAGTTGCTTAAACCATGATTAGTTTATAGCATCTATCATCAATAGTCAAGAATTCTTTTCAACGGAGTGCTTGAGGACCAGGGCCTGATTTTGGTAGAATGAGAGGGAAGAGTTAGGAGTGACCTGATGCCGGACAGCGAAGCGCTTGGTCATAAGATTGCTGAACTCCGCCGCAAGCGGAAGTGGACCCAGACAGAGCTTGCTCAAAAACTGGGGGTGCACATGCAGAATGTCACCCGCTGGGAGACCAACCGCATTCGACCGTCGGAGGCGACGCTGGTCAAGATGTCTGAGGTCTTTGGCGTGAACATGGACGAGCTTCTGGATGGGAAGCTGGAGCTGCCGCCGGCGCTCTCCCAGGATCGGCATCTGGCCGAGCGCATCGAGATGCTCAAGGAGCTGGACACCGACGAACGGGCCATCATCTACAACATCATCGAGACCTATGTGACGCAGAAACGGCTCGCCCGCCTCCTCAACATGCAGAAGACCAGCGTGTCGTCCGCCGTCTGAGCATCCAGATCGGCTCAAATATCGAACGAACGCAGGTGGGTGAAATTCAATGCGGGAATGCCCCGAGAAATCAGGGCGCCGTAAAGTCCAAAATCATCCGTCAGAACCAGGAATTGGTGAAGGCTTGCGATATGGGCGATGCCGGTGTCTGTGAGTCCCAGCTTTGCGAAGAGGCTGTCGGTTGAAAAGCCCGAGCACTCAAAGAGCTTTTCATTCAGGACGGGAATCTCCTGGGCAAAACGGCTGAGGAACTGCTGCCGTAGCGAGTCAATTCCTTTCTTGTTCTGTTGTTGCTGCTGTTTCATGTTGGAGGTCAGTGCGTTGACTTCCGCCAGGATGTGCCCCGTGGTGACTATGCCTCCAAGAAAATCAACCACTCGCTGCAGAATGTCGAAATCATTTTCAGTGTAGGCTCTCGTGGTGCATAGCCGGGTTATCTGGTCGCGACGAAAGCTCCCAACGAGGTACAGGAGCAGCAGGTTGGTGTCCACAATGGCTCGCCGCCCCTGGTGGCGCACCAGCAGTTCTTCACTGTCCAACAGGCTTCAGTGAACCCATTCGCATGGACTTGACTTGGCCTGTCTCTCCATCGATTTCGAAATGCTTGTATTC
>DASYBA010000031.1:0-3976 GCA_036501005.1 Candidatus Xenobia bacterium
GGAGAAGTGGCAGGCGCTGCTGCGCGAGCGGGTCGAACCTTACTTCCACGAGCACCGCCTGGATTTCGAGACGGTGCTGCTGGGCTATCTCGTCGTCGCCGAAGAAGGGCTGGCCCGGGAACTGCTCACCGAGATGGAAGAAGAGGAAGCGGAGTTTGAAGGGTTGGCCAAACGCTATCACCGCCCAGAAGTAGAGACACTGGCGTCGCCCGCCGGTACGCACAAGGCCTTCTGGGGCGGCCTGATCGGGCCTTTGCGACGTCGCGATGCCACCGGCGAGATGGGCGCTCGAGCCTTCTCGGTCAAGGAGGGAGCGGCCCTGGGGCCTTTCCATCTCGAAGAAGGCTGGGCCCTGGTCAAGGTACTGCGGGTCGACGGGGCTACGCTGGACGACAAGACCCGAGCCACCATTGCCGATGCCCTGTTCACGGAGTGGCTCGACTCTGCCCGCACCGAACTGCCGGTCGAGCGGTTGTATCGGACCTGACGTGGACGTCGTCAGTCGCGACGCCAACGCCCAACAGATCGAGGAGCGCCTCCATCCGATAGCCCTGTTTTCCGCTCTCGAGGCGGTCGATTTGAAGGGGCTGGCGGAACAGTCGAGCACGCAGGCCTTCCGTATCGGACAAGACGTCGTGAAGGCTGGCGAGACGCCAGTCGGCCTCTATGTGGTGGTGTCTGGTCGTGCCCGAGTGCTGACCTCGCAGGCCGGCAAGGAGTACGTGGTCACGACCACGGTTGAAGGAGAGTACTTCGGGGCCGAGGCGGTGGTAGGCTCCAAAGCGTCCGAGTACTCGGTGCGGGCCGCCAGCGACGTGCTGAACACCATCTGCATTCCAGCCAGAGCCCTGGCCGAACTGCTCGAGAAACGGCCGGAGTTGAAGCGATATTTCGACATGTACCTGTCGGACGTCTCTTTGCGAGCGTTCTTGAAGCTGTTCAGCCTCTTTACCCCCTTGCACGGAAAGCAGCTCAATCATCTCCTCACTCGGCTGGAAGAAAAACGATACGCACCCGGTACCTATGTGTTCCGGGACGGCGAACCCGGCGATGCCTTCTACATCCTGCGGGAAGGCCGGGTGGAAGTCTTGAAGGAGCGAGACGGACGCACCACCCGTCTGCAGGAACTGAAGGCGGGAGACTTCTTTGGCGAGCTGGCCCTGCTCGAAGAAGCCGGCACCCGCACTGCCAGCGTGCGATGTCTTGAAGCGGTCGACGTCTTTCGCATGGATCGCAAGGCGTTCGACGAGCTGGCCCACGAGCCCGAGATTCGCCAGCGCATGCGAGACGTCGTACGGACCTACCGCCTGGATCGCATTCTCGCCGAGAAATACGGGGCCCGAGGCGATCAGGACGTGGTGCTCGACATGGCCCCCCCGGCCGATTTGCCGGAGGCCACACCGCCGCCCGCCCCAGAGGCCGAACGACCGCGTCCGGCATGGCGCATGTTCGGACGTTACCCCTTCATCCGGCAACACGACGAATCGGATTGCGGGGCCGCGTCGCTGGGCATGGTCTTGCGCTACTACGGTTCGAACCTGGGCCTTTCCCGGCTGCGAGACGTCGCCAACGTGAACCGGGAAGGCGCCACCTTGCTGTCTTTGGCGGAGGCCGCCGAGGAGCTGGGGTTCCACGCCCGCCCGGTGCGGGCCGACTTCGACACGCTGATGCAAGCCGAGCTGCCGGCCATCGTGCACTGGGGCGGGAACCACTACGTCGTGCTGTACCAGGCCCGCAACAACAAAGTGCTGGTGGGGGACCCGGCTCGCGGGCTTTTGCGCATGCCGGCGGAAGAGTTCCGCCAGGGTTGGACCGGCTACATGCTCCAGTTGACCCCCACCGCCAACCTGGCCAAGGTGGAGGAACAAGTCTCGCCTTTCCAGCGCTTCCTGCCGCTGATCTGGCAGCACCGCGGGGCGCTCCTGCAAGTCTTCCTGGCCTCCCTGCTGCTGGATGTGCTGGGGCTGGCCGCGCCGATCTTCACGCAGATGATCCTCGACCAGGTGCTGGTGCAGCATGCCGTGGCCATGTTGCAGATGATCCTCGTCGGCATGGTGCTGGTCACCCTCTTTACCACGCTGGTGTCGGCGGTTCGGCAGTACCTGTTGCAACACACCAGCATCAAGATCGACGTTACCCTCATCATCATCTTCTATCGGCATCTGCTGAAGCTGCCGATCGACTATTTCGAGAAGCGCAAGATTGGAGACTTCGTGTCGAGGTTCGCGGAGGCCGAGAAGGTCCGCGAGCTCCTGACCGGTACGGCCATCACGACGCTGCTCGACAGCGTGATGGTGATCGTCTACCTGGCCTTGATGTTCTACTACAACGCCAAGCTGGCCCTGGTGCTGGTCATCTACGTGCCGTGCTTTGCCCTTCTTACCTTCGGCTTCACGCCCTATCTGAACCGCAAGAGCCGCGACATGTTCGCACGACACGCCGACAGCGAGTCCATGCTGGTCGAATCCATCAGCGGCATTCACACCATCAAGACCCTGGGCGTCGAGCGCGGCATGCGGTGGCGCTGGGAGGAGCTCAAGCTCAAGGCCGTCAACGTGGGATTGCAGATGATGATGGCCAGCGTCGCCATCGAGTCCATGATCAGCGTGCTCTATCGAGCGTCGAGCATGGTGGTCCTGTATCTGGGCGCCTGGCAGGTCATGGAGGGGGCCTTGACGGTCGGCGAGCTGATGGCTTTCAACACCTTGATGTTCAGCGTCATCACCCCCATTGGCCGGCTCATGGGCCTCTGGCAACAGGGGCAGGAGGCCCGGCTGGCCGTGGAGCGGCTCAACGACGTGCTGGATTCCGAGATCGAGCAGTCCCGGGCGCGCAGCTCGCTTTTGCAGTTGCCAACGCTTGGCGGGCATGTGAAGCTGGAAAACGTCAGCTATCGATTTGGCACCCGAACCGACGCCAACGTGCTGACCGGCATCGATCTGGAGCTGTTCCCGGGCCAGACGGTGGCGATCGTGGGCCGCAGCGGCTCCGGCAAGACCACCCTGGCCAAGCTCTTGATGGGCATGTACAAACCGACCGAAGGGCGTATCCTGGTCGATGGGATCGATCTGCAGAGCATCGAGCTGGCGTCGTATCGGCGCCAGCTTGGCGTGGTGGCGCAGGATTCTTTCCTCTTTTCCGGCACCATGCGAGAAAACATCGCCCTGGGCGACCCGGAACCGGACTTCAATGCCGTGGTGCAGGCCGCCACGCTGGCCAACGCCCACGACTTCATCTGCGGCATGCCCCTGGGCTACGACACGGTGGTGGGCGAACGGGGCGCCAACCTGTCGGGCGGCCAGCGGCAGCGGATATCGATTGCTCGGGCCTTGTATCGAAATCCGCGGCTCTTGATTCTCGACGAGGCGACGTCGGCTCTCGATGTCGAATCGGAGGCTGCCATCCAGAAACATCTCAAGAAGGTGCTGGCGGATCGGACCGCGGTCGTCATCGCTCATCGCCTGAGCACCGTGATGGATGCCGACCTCATCGTCGTGCTGGACCGCGGTGTCATCGTCGAGACCGGCAACCACAAGACCTTGCTGGAGAAACAGGGGCTATACTATTACCTGACCAGCCAGCAGCTCAAGCTCTAGATGCGTGCCGCAGGGCACACCTTGATCGAGATGGTGCTGTCCATGTTCATGGTGGCGGTCATCCTGTCGGCCTGCGCGGTGCTGTTGGTGACCCAACAGAACAACTCAGAAAAGCCGAGGGCAGCCATGGCCGCCGAGGAGGACGTGTTGCACGTCGTGCGCACGCTCCAACAGGATCTGGAGGAGACCGACGTGCAGAGCATCCGCTCGTTTCCGGCCGGAAGCGATACGGCCGCGGGCCTGTCCTTGGAGTCACCCCGCACCCTGAGCGGTTCGACCGTTCGCGATGCGCAGGTGGGCGGGCCGTCCGGTAGCCTTGACGTGGGGGTCTTCGGGGTGGTCCGCTGGCACAAATTCGTGTACTACCACCTGGTCAGCAC
>DASYBA010000032.1:0-13721 GCA_036501005.1 Candidatus Xenobia bacterium
GCGAGCAATCCTACTACATCTGCCGGTCCATCGCCGAGCAAGCCCTCAAGCTGATTCCTCCCCAGGCGCAGTCCTACAATAGCCTGCAGGACGCGTGGGCGCAGCCGCTGCCGCCTTTGCCGGCCGACGACAAGATCGTCGTGGTCGAGATCGAAGACGAGGAACGTCGCTTCAATCTCAACGCCATGCGGTTGCAGGACGGTACCATCGAGCCCAACCACCTGCAACAGTTCCAGCGCCTCCTGCACGTCGTTCAGGCCAGCCCCAACGTCGCCAACGCGGTGGCCGACTGGCTCGACACCGATAGCACGGTGCGCCTGCCGGGGGGCGCCGAGGCCATGCAGTACCCCACCTACCCCTGCAAGAACGGCCTCTTGGATTCGGTCGACGAACTGTCGCTCGTCCAGGGGGTCACCGCCGGACTTCTGTACGGCTCCGCGCAGGGCGTGCAGGTGAAAGGTCTCGCCCCAACCCCGGCCGCCAGTCCGAGCCAGACGTCGACGCCCGGAACCGCCAGCGGCCTGCCCGGGCTCAACACGCTTTGCACCGTGCACTCCAACGGCAAGATCAACGTCAACACGGCGAACGTCTACGTGCTGCAGAGCATCGCCCCGTCGCTGCCCCCGGCGGTGGCGGCAGCCATGGTCACGCAGCGACAGGAGAAACCGTTTCAGAGCCTCAACGACCTGCTCAAGGTTCCGGGCTTCAACCTGTCCTACCTGTTCTACTTCCAGTCGCTGGCCGGCGTGACCAGCTCGGTCTACCGCGTGACGGCAACCGTTCAAGGTTCTGAAGGAAGTTATCTGGCCAGGGTGTATGTGCAGTTGGATCCGGCGACCCGCTTGTGGATACCGCTGGTCTGGGAGGTGCATTCTTGAGTGTGGTGGTGGGCATCGACCCGTCGGTCACGCCGGGTCGTCCGATTGCCGTCCGCCACACTGTGGGCGGTTGGCGAGTGGTGCCAGCGGGGGGGCGGGCCAATCAGGTCGTGCTGTCGGTGCCGTCCGAGCTGCTGACCTTCCGCACCCTCACCTTGCCCTTCGCCGATCGGCGCCGGGCCGAGCTGGTGGCGCAGCAGGAGTTGTCCAACTCGCTGGCCCTGCCGCTGTCGGAGGTCCGCTGGTCGCTGTGCCCCCTCAGCCGCCACGAGTACCTGGCGGTGGTCTCGCCCCGCCACAAGCTGGATAGCCTCGCCAGCAGCTTCAAGCCGGACGTGGCCGATGCCGAGCCCTTCTCGTACGCCCGAGGGCTGGCCGCCGCCGGCATCAAGGACGCGCTGGTGGTGCACCTGGACGCCGGGCGAACGGTCTTCTGCCAGGTGGTCAACCAACGGCCCGCCTTGGTGCGCGTGCTACTACGGGGGGCCAATCCGCAAGCGGGCCGCGACGCCGTCGACGGCCTCTTGACCGACGCCATGCTGCCGCCGCTCCCGGCTGGGGTGGGGATCTACGTGACCGGCAGCCTGGCGGGCCAACCCATCCTGACAAAGACCTTGGAAGAACGCTTGCAGCGGCCTGTCAAGCCTTTTCCGGTGCCGGAGGGCCTGTCGTCCGAGACCGACGTGTCAGCCCTCGGCGCCGCCTTGCGAAGCCTCTATCCCGACGACGGGGTCGACCTCCTGCAGCACAAGAGGGCCGACCGGCCGCAGTGGATTCCGTGGGTCGTAGCTGCGGGCGTCCTGCTGCTCCTGCTCAGCGCCGACCTGGCCATGCGTCTGATGCTGGCCACCCGACACTCCGATCAATATAGCGTGGCGCTGACCTCTCTTTTGAAAACGTACAACGTCACCGGCATGGACGACCTCAAGACGAAGGTCGCGAAGCTTCCGGCCGTCCAGGCCGGACCCGACACGGGCCTGTTGGACATGATGGCCGCGGTGGCTGAAAAGGCCAAAGGGCACGACATTCGCATTCTCGAGATCCACCAGGCGGGCGGGGGTTTCCACCTGGTCGGGAACGCCGGCACGGAGGCCGACGAAGAGGCCTTCCAGCGCGACTTGAGTGGCGTCTACAAGGACTTCCAGGTGGAAGACACGCATCCGACACGCGACAGCAAGACGCAATTTCGCTTCCGCATCGGGGGGCACCCATGAACTTCAGCACCGCGGCGGTTCCCCGGGCCGCCCTGTGGACCATGTTTGGGTTCCTGGCCTGGCTGCTGCTGGTCGTGGCGCCCCTGCGAGCGGCCCAGCAGAACGCGGCAAAGGCGGCGGCCGGGGCGCAGTCGGACTGGGAACAGGCCCAGCCCCTGGTCCAGCGCCTCGAAGACGCTCGCCTCCTGCCTCCCCCGCCCAGCGCCGGGACCCAGTCGCTCGACCTCACCGTCAAAGGCGACCTGCGGGAAGCCGCCATTCCACCAGAAGACATCCACGGCGTGCAGCAGACCGGTCCGGGGACGGCCAAGGTGGACTTCACCCAGGTGCCCGGCGATCTCCTCGTACACTTCCTGTATCGAATTCGCGCCCAGGGCCTGGTGCTTCAACAGTGGGACATGACCAGCGTGGCGCAGCCCGGCATGTGGACCGCCAGCGGGGTCGTGGCGTCGCCATGAGGGTTTTCTGCCTGGCGTGGTTCATCGTCTGCACGCTCGCTTTTACCGTGCTGACCCTGCCCCGAGAAAGCGTAGTGCGATACTATCTCTCGCGGCTGCAGGACCAGACCGGTCTGACGCTGGTGTGGAGCAAGCCGGGCGTCTTCGGACTGCGCTCGGCCCATCTCGAGAGCGTGACCGTGGCCAGCAATGGGAACCCCGTTCTCGACCTGGACACCGTCGATGCAGTGTTCGGAGGTTCGGGCGCCGACTTCACCGTGACCCGCCAGGGGGGCACCATCGCTGGCACCTGGCAACCGCACCGCCTGGTCTTCAACGGCCAGAACTTCGCCATTCCCGACATCCAGGGCGACTGGATATCGAACGTCATCGTGAGCCCGACTGGAGAGTTCGCTCTGCCCGACGACAACGGTACCGGCACCATCGACCTCAAGGCCACGGCCGGCAAGAACCTGGGGGCGCTGGGGGTGACGGGCACGCTGGAAGGGCACGGCGACTACAAGGTGCAACACGGGGTGTTGTCTTTCGAGACCGGGTTGTCCGGAGAAAAAGTCAACGGCCACCTGGATCTCTCAGCCGCCCCGGCCGGGCCGACCTACGTGCTGGGCGGCACCCTGGACGTGGAGGTCAACGGCCGGCGGGTGACGCTCGCCATCTCCGGCACCCCCGCAAAACCTGCATTCAACGTGGCCAAGCCACCCGGAACCAGTCCCGGCGGCGAGTTCAGCCACCCGGAATAGGACTTTTCTCAATGCACAAGGAATTGTTTTCACGTGATTAAGAGGGTTTTCGGCAAGGCTGTGCGAGCGGAGGGCGCAGCACAGGCGACCCGGCTGTGGCGGCGAATCAGCCTGGCCGGTGTCATCTGTCTTGGCCTGCTGCAGGCTCTGGCATTCGCTGACCCGTGGCCAAATCCACACGGGCCCATCATGGCGCAACAGACCCCGACCACTTTGCCCACGCCTGCGAACGGGGAGCCGACGCCCGGGGTCACACCGCCCGTGATCGCGGTGCCCACCCCCGCGCCGCCGCCACCTGGGCCGCAACCCATGATGCCGACCGCGCCCTCCACGGGCTCCCCCCTCAATCCGGAGGATCTGAGCCACGTGTCGCGAGGCCGGCCGTTCAAGCTCAATTTCGAAGACGCCGACATCAAGGTCGTGGCCAAGATCGTGTCGGAGATGACTGGGCGGACCATCCTGCTGGATCAGAAGGTGCAGGGCAAGATCACCATCATCTCCGAGGGCGCGGTGTCGCCCGACCAGGCCTGGACCTTGTTCAAGCAGGCCCTGGCGCAGTACGACTTCGGCATCATGTATGCCGACGGCATCTATCGAGTGGTGCCGATGGCCCAGGTCAAGATACGGGGCGGCGTGAGCGAGCCGCACCGCCCCCCGCCAGGCTCCGGATTCAGCGTGGCCCTGGTGCTGTTGCGGGTGGCCAATGCCGAACAGGTCGCCAACGTCATCAAACCCATGGCCAGCCCCAACGGCTACATCGCAGCCTATCCGTCCGGCAATACCCTGTTGATTTCCGACGAAAGCGATATCGTGCGGCGGCTGTTGCGCATCGTCAAACTGCTGGACGTGCAGTCGAAGCCGTTCACCTTCCGCGTCTACCAGCCCGTCAACATCCGCGCCAAAGAGCTGGCGGAGGGCCTGAAGGCGCTCTTTCCGGAGCAGACCACCAACGTCAAGACAGCTCTCTTCGAGTCCATCCAGGCGGTGGTCGTCAGCGGGCCCCGCGATCTCTTCCCCCAGATCGACCGCACGGTGGCGCAACTGGACAGCATCTCGCCGGTCGATGAGGACAAGCGCGACTTCTTCGTCTACTTCCTGGAGAATGCCAACGCCGACGACCTGGCCAAGCTGCTCTCCAAGATGGTCTCACCAGAGCGGCTCAGCACGGCCGGGGGGAGCGCCAACATCGTCGGGCCCCAGGCCAATGCCAGCCCCGGTGGGGGGAATCAGCCCAATCCGTTCCAGGGAGGACCGGGTCCGGGCGCCAGCGGCATGCCGAGCAACAGCAACCCCCTGCCCAGCGCGAGCAGCACGCCGCAGCAGCAGCAGCAAGGGTTCGTATCGAACCAGGTCAGCGCCGACCTGCGCACCAATTCCCTCATCTTCTACGTGACGCCCGCCCAGTATGCCGTCATCAAGCGACTGGTCGCCCGGCTGGATAGTCCTGCCCGACAGGTGTTCGTATCGGCTGTCGTCGGCGAAATGGATCTCACCCACATCCACAACTTCAACATCAACTGGCAGGACGCCAACGCGGGCGGCCTCATACTTGGCCAGGGGGCCGGCCAGGACGCGGCCGGCGTGCTGCAGCTTCTCGCCACCGGTGGCTTTGTCGTCGGAGGGGTTAGCTCGGGCACGACCAGCCTGACGGCCAACGGCGTGACCGACACCTTCCCCAACGCGTTTGCCGTTTTGCAGTTCCTCTTCCAAGACACGTTCTTCAATACGCTGTCCAGCCCCCGGGTGCTGACCCAGGACAACCAGCAGGCCGACATATCGGTGTCGACCATCGTGCCCTTTGCGACGGGTGAAGGCTTCAACATCAACGGCCAGCCCATCATCAACTTCGATTACCGGGAAGTGGGCTTGTTGCTCAAAGTCACCCCTCACATCAGCCAGGCGCATCACGTGCGCATGGAACTCTCCGAGGGACTGCAAGAAATCCAGAGCTTCCAGACCGAGGGATCGGGCGCGGCCACGTTCCAGGTGGCTATCGTATCGAAGCGGCAGGTCGATACCACGGTGACCGTGATGGATGGCCAGACCATCGCCATCGGCGGCCTGGTGCAGAAATCGACGACGCAGACCATCTCGCGGGCGCCGCTCCTATCCGATATCCCCCTCATCGGGGAGCTGTTCAAGAACCGCACCAAGAACGATCAGAAGACGACCCTGATGATTTTCCTGACGCCCCACATCGTGGAGTCGCCGGAAAAACTGGGTGAGTTGATGGAAGAGTACCGCAAGGTCTTTGCGGCCCGCGATCGGCTCAAGGAACAGATGGATGCGCAGTTGCGGCGCTACGGCAAGAAGCCTCCTCACGCCGTGCCGGGGCGGAGCACGTATCCGACCTGGCAGGACACTGGACCCATCCCCTCCGGACCGCCTGCCGACAGCGGTCCTGTCCCCGGCCCCACGCCCGACTTCAAGCCCTACGACTTTCCCGCCCCCAATTGGCCGCAGAGCCAGAACGGGGGAGTGGTCGGCGGAGGCATCGATACCCCCACCGACCCGGCCCACACCGCCACCTATCGAAACGGACCCGAGTCGTCGACGTGGGGCGGCACCGGCGAGCGGGAAGGCATGGTGGGCCCGGCCGGCGAGCACACCCCCGTGCCCGCTGGCATGATGTGGTAGAGGGTCTGACCGACCTGTAGGGAAGACGAAACGGCCATGCGTGAAGTTCTGGAACGGCTGCCTATCGATTTTCTGCAACGGCACCGACTGCTGCCCATCGACGAGGTCGAGGGCAGGGTCCGTATCGGTCTGTGCTCTCGAGACTCGCTGGTCGGCCTGGAAGACGTGCGCCTCTTGCTCGAACGAGACGTCGAGCCGGTCTTTCTGTCTCGCGAGGAAGTCGACGAGGGCCTGCGCAACCTGATGGTGGCGCGCCTGGACTCAACGCAGGGGCAGGGCGACGAGGCGGTCGTCCTGGCCGACGAGGCGCAAGACCTGATGCGGGCCGGTTCAGACGCTCCCGTCGTGCAACTGGTCAACAGCGTGCTGCTCAAAGCCATTGGCATGAACGCCAGCGACGTGCACGTCGAACCGTACGAAGAGGTCGGCGTGGTGCGCTTCCGAGTCGACGGCGTGCTGCAAGAGGGGCTGCAGGTGCCCAAATCCCGCCTGCCGGCGGTCATCGCTCGCATCAAGGTGATGGCGCGACTGAACCTGGCGGAAAGCCGTCTGCCCCAAGACGGTCGCATCAAAGTCAAAGCGGGCGATCACGTTATCGACCTGCGGGTCTCCACCTTGCCGACCCTGTTTGGAGAACGGGTCGTCTTGCGGCTTTTACGAGCGGGCCAGTTGCTCAGCCTTAGCGAGATCGGGCTGTGGCCCGACGACTACCAGAAGCTGGCGGCCATGTCGCAATACTCCTACGGCATGGTCCTGGCGACGGGTCCGACCGGCAGCGGAAAAAGCACCACGCTGTACGGCATGATGTTGATGATCCAATCCCCGGAACGCAACATGATCACGATTGAAGACCCTGTCGAATACCAGGTGGCTCGTATCGGACAGATCCAGGTCAACGCTCGGATCGGCTTGACGTTTGCGGCGGGCCTGCGGTCTATTCTCCGCCAAGACCCGGACGTCATCATGGTGGGCGAGATCCGCGACGCGGAGACGGCCGAGATCGCCGTTCACGCCGCCTTGACGGGCCACCTGGTGCTCTCCACGCTGCACACCAACGACGCCCCCACCGCGGTTTCCCGCTTGATGGACATGGGCGTGGAGGGGTTCTTGTTGTCATCTTCCCTGCTGGGCGTCATGGCCCAGCGCCTGGTGCGCAAGCTGTGCGTCAACTGTCGCAAGCCGCGATCCGCCAGCATGGACGAGCTTCGATGGATGGGCAACATTGAGATTCCCGCCAATCCGACCCTCTACCAGCCGGGGGGATGCCCGCAGTGCAACGGCACGGGCTATCGAGGGCGAGCGGGCCTCTTCGAAATCTTTCCCGTCACCGAAGACGTGCGTCGCTTGATGGCGCGCAGTGGTGATGCCGCCACGCTCAAACAGGCGGCCCGGCAGGCGGGCATGCGCACCCTGATGGAAGACGGGGCGCGCAAGGCGCTGAGCGGGCTGACCAGCATCGACGAAGTGCTGCGGGCCACTCGAGGCTGATGCCCCTCTACGAGTATCGAGCGTACGACGCGGCGGGGCGCCTGCTGAAAGGGCTCATCGATGCGCCCTCGGAGCGGTCGGCGCACGACAAGGTCAAAGAACGCGGGCTCTTTCCATCGGCCGTCACGGAAGACACCGGCGAGACGGGCATCCGACGCGGCGCGTCCGGAGAGACGCTGGCGTTTACCATGATCCAGATCGCCACCCTGCTGCGAGCCGGCATGCCGCTACCGGCGGCCTTGGAGTCGGTCTCTTCCCAGGTTACCGTGCCCGCCTTGCAGCGAGCCCTGGTGCGCAGCCGGGTGCGATTGTCGGAGGGCAAGAACCTGGCCGAGGCGATGGCTGATGAGACGGTGTTTCCGCCATTGTTGATCCGCCTGGTGGAAGCGGGCAACACGGTGGGTGAACTGGAGAACATCCTGGAGCGGTTCGCGCAGTTCACCGAACGCCAAGATGAGATGCGCCGCAAGCTGGTCGGGGCCATCACCTATCCGGCCACCGTCCTGGTCGCCAGCATAGCCCTGGTCATCTTCATGCTGACGTACGTGGCGCCGACCATCACGGGCATCTATGCAGGACTGGGCAAGGACCTGCCGCTGCCGACCAT
Source organism: Candidatus Xenobia bacterium (assembly GCA_036501005.1). Lineage (GTDB taxonomy): Bacteria > Vulcanimicrobiota > Xenobia > RGZZ01 > DASYBA01 > DASYBA01. Next base: position 8,023 of record DASYBA010000032.1, read on the forward strand.
GATCATGATGGGGGCCGGGACCTTTCTCGAGACCTATGCCGTGTGGCTCGTCCTGGCCGCCTGCCTGCTGGTGTTGGCGTGGTGGCGACTGGTGCCGCGCCGCTTCAAGGACACCTTGGCCCTGCGCACGCCCTTCTTCGGAAACCTGTTGACCTTGTCGGCGGCAGGCCGTTGGTGTCGCACGCTGGCCATGCTGCACGCCGGCGGGGTGCCGCTGCAGCGGGCCCTCAAGGGGGCTCGGGAGGTGCTCGACAACGTCGTGCTGATGGACGACATGGGGGTCGTGGAACAGCAGGTGGAGACGGGGAGCGGTCTCGCCGCGGCGCTCCGCAAGGTCTGGCGCATGCCGCCCCTGGTGGCGCAAATGGCCGAGACCGGCGAACGAAGCGGCGCGCTGGAAGGGCTCATGAACTCGGCCGCCGAGTTCTACGAGAAAGATCTCGATCGCCGAATCGCCCAGTTCTTCCGCCTCATGGAGCCGGCCATGATCTTCGGCATCGGGATCATCGTCGGCTTCGTGGTGGTCAGCATCATGCTGCCGATCATCCAGATGAACCAGTTAATGTAACCTCTACAATGGGTAGCATCCCGGTACGATGGATTACATCTTTGAAGACGAGGACGACGACGACTTTCCCGAGCAAAAGGTCGTTGAACAGCCCGGGCTCTAAGCCTGTTACTCGCCGATGATCTTGACGAGCACCCGTTTCTTGCGGCGGCCGTCGAACTCGGCGTAGAAGATCTGCTCCCACGGGCCAAAGTCGAGCTTGCCTTCCGTCACGGCGACGACGACTTCTCGGCCGAACAGTTGGCGCTTGAGGTGCGCGTCACCGTTGTCCTCCCCGGTCTTGTGATGCCGGTAGGCCTGGGTGGAGGCGTTGTAGGGCGCGACCTTCTCCAGAAAGTCGTCGAAATCTTGAATGAGGCCTGACTCGTCGTCGTTGATGTAGACGCTGGCGGTGATGTGCATGGCGTTGACCAGCACCAGGCCCTCGCGGATGCCGCTCTGCTGCAGACAGGCCTCGACCTGCTCGGTGATGTTCAGATAGTCGCGGCGGTGCGGGGTCTCGAAATAAAGGGTCTCGCGAAACGATTTCATGGCGGCAGAAGTACACCGGCGGGGCCTGCGCATTCCTTCTCGATACAGGGAGAGGGAGGGATCGGAGAGAACAAACCCATGTGTTGGATGGCGAGGCTGGCGAGGTGCCTCCGCACCCCGGGCGGCGCATGGAAGATGCCCTGCTCCGCGGCGAGGGGCACCCCCTGCAGAAGAAAATCAAGTCGCTGCAGGAACTGCTGGAGATCAGCCGGCGGCTGAACTCCACCCTGGACCTGCGTACCATCCTGAAAGACCTGGTGGTCACCTCGTGCACCGTATTGAAAGCCGAGTCTGCCAGCCTCCTGCTGTTGGACGAGCGGACGGGCGAGCTGGAGTTTCGGGTGACCGAGGGCGAGGCCGGCAGCCACCTGGAGGGGCTGCGGATCAAGCCGGGAGAGGGCATCGCCGGCCACGTGGCGACCACCGGCCAGCGCCGCATCATCACCAACGTGCGCCAGGATCCGGACTTCTGTGGGCGTTTCGATACCATCTCCGGGGTCGAGACCCGCTCCTTGATGGCCGTGCCGTTGGCCTATCAGAACCGTATCTATGGCGTGCTGGAACTGGTCAACATGACCCCCTACGTACGCGCCGAAGACGTCGACCATATCGAAACGGTGGCCAGCATCGCCGCACAGGCCGTCGCCAATGCCGAGCTGATGGCCCAGCTCAAGCAACACCAGGCCGAACTGGTGCAGGCCAGCAAGCTGGCCTCCATCGGCACCATCGCGGCCGGCGTCGCCCACGAGCTCAATCAGCCTCTGACCGGCATTCGGGCCTTCACCCAGCTCTTGTTGCGCAAGCAGGGCAAGGGCACGCTCACGCAGGAGGATCTCACCGACCGCCTCACCCGCATCGATCGACAGGTCGATCGCATGACGCGCATTATCGAACATTTGCAGATTTTTGCCCGACAGCACCGGGTGGCGCAGGAATCGGTGAACCTGCACGAAGTGCTGACCGATACGTTCATCCTGTTGGAAGAGCAGCTCCGCCTGCGCAACATCGAACTGCACCTGGACCTGGCGGAGTCGCTGCCCAACATGCTGGGGGATCGGGTACGGTTGGAGGAGGTGGTGCTCAATCTGGTCACCAATGCACGGGACGCCATGGAGGCGAAGGGCCAAGGTCGACTTGCCCTGCGCACCTGGCACGCCGTGGAGCGACGTCAGGTCTGCTTGGAGGTACGAGACAGCGGAGGTGGTATACCCGCCGAACTCGTTGATCGGATCTTCGACCCGTTCTTCACGACCAAGGATCCCGGGAAGGGAACCGGATTGGGTCTTTCCATCGTCCACGGCATCATCGAGGAGCATCACGGCCACATCCAGGTCGAGAGCACGGAGGGAGTCGGTACCTTGTTCACTCTGTCGTTCCCGGTGGAAGGTTGACGATGTCGCATCCCATTCTGGTGGTGGATGACGAGGAAGTCGTCCGGATCAGTCTAAAAGACTTGCTGGAAGGAGAAGGCTACCGCGTGATGGTCGCAAGCAGTGGTGAAGAGGCCCTGGGTGTGGTGGAGCGAGAGGCCGTGCAGATGGTCATCACTGACATCCAGATGCCGGGCATCTCTGGGCTGCAGTTGCAGAAGCGCCTGCGGGAAAGCATTCCCTGCACGCCCATCCTGGTCATGACCGCGTTTCCGACCGTAGAGCGGGCCGTGGCCGCCCTGCAAGGGGGGGCGGTGAATTTCATCACCAAGCCGTTCGACATCGGTACGGTACTGGATACGGTCACCCGCACCCTGGCGACGCAAGATCAGATGCGCCGGAACCTGGCGACCCTGCAGCTCGCCACCTCCAAGCATAGCTTTGACATGCCGGGCACCATGGAGCACGTCGGGGGCATCATCCACTACTTCTGCAATCGAACCATCCTGGCCGACGTCTTTCTGCCGTCAGTCACGTTCCAGATTCGCCTGGCGCTAGACGAACTGCTGGTCAACGCGGTCAAGCATGGCACCGAGGAAGATGCGACCAGGCGAGTTCGCATTGAGGCCACCATCACGCCCGACAAGTTTGACGCCGTCATCGAAGACGAAGGCAAAGGGTTCGACTGGAAGCGGCTCCCCGATCCCAAGGACGACGTCAACCTGTACGAGATGTCGGAAAGCGGACGAGGTGTATTCCTGGTGCGCTGCTACATGGACGAGGTCGAGTATTCCGACGAAGGGCGCCGAGTGCACGTCGTCAAGTACAACCGGGAGGTCGAGGAGGAGATCTGACGGGCGCTGTCTGAATTGTTCGCCCTCGAAACCAGCTATGTAAGGTGGACTTGGACAATGACCATGACAGCTTCTTCGCAAGACACCTCCACCGCGGTCGGCAGGGAGACCTGGAAGGTCGTGGTGGCCGATGGCCTGCCGGCCGAAGGGCTGGCGAGCCTGCGAGATATATCGAATCTGGTGGTCAAGGACAAGTGGGCTCCCGACGACCTCAAGCGTGAACTAGCCGACGCCGATGCGCTACTGGTACGGTCGGCCACCAAGGTCACGGCCGATCTGCTCAGCTCTGCCAAGAAGTTGCGAGTCGTGGGCCGGGCCGGCGTGGGCGTCGACAACATCGACGTGAAGGCGTGCACCGCCCGCGGCATCATCGTCATCAACTCGCCCGAGGGCAACACGGTCTCGGCCGCCGAGCACACCGTGGCGCTCATCCTCTCCCTCGTCCGTCACATCCCCGCCGCCCATCAGTCTCTGGCGGGGGGGGGCTGGAAGCGAAATCAATACGTCGGCACGGAGCTCTACAAGAAGGCTATCGGTATCGTCGGCTTGGGCAAGATCGGCCGTGAGGTCGCGGCCCGACTGCGCAGCTTCCAATGTCGCATCCTGGCCTACGATCCGTTCCTCACCGAGCAGGTCGCCCGGGATCTGGACGTGGAGATCTGCGATCTCAACAAGCTGCTGGAAAAGGCAGACATCGTGACGCTCCACCTGCCCTTCAGTGCCGAGACCAACAATCTCATCGGAGAGGCCCAGCTCAAAAGGATGAAGCCGGGGGCTCGCTTGATCAACTGCGCCCGGGGCGGGCTGGTCGATGAGGCGGCGCTGGATGCAGCGCTCAAGAGTGGCCACATCGCCGGAGCCGCGGTCGACGTGTTCACCCAGGAGCCGCCGGACATGAGCCTGCCTCTGCTCAAGAACGACAAGGTCGTGGTGACACCGCACCTGGGCGCATCGACGGAAGAAGCGCAGATGCGGGTGGCCATCGACGTATGCGAGCAGCTTCGAGACATGATGCATGGGCGGCCGGCCCGCAGTCCGGTCAACTTTCCCACCCTCCCGGCCGAGCAGATGGCCGTGCTGCAGCCCTTCCTGTCCCTCGCTGAGAAGATGGGGCTGCTGCTGTCACAGACCCTCGACGGCACCGTCCAGTCGGTCGAAATTCTCTATTCCGGCGAGATCTCCAAGATGAAGGTGGCGCCGGTGACCAATGCCGCGTTGAAGGGGCTGCTCAGCCCCATGATGCGAGAGACGGTCAATTTCGTGAATGCTCCGCACGTCGCCCAGGAGCGCGGCATCAAGGTGATCGAGAGTCGCAGCACCGAGGTTCGCCAGTACATCAACCTGCTCAGCCTCAAGGTGACGACCGACAAGGTCGGCAAGGCTTGCGAAGGCACGCTGTTCGGCTCGGAGCCGCGCATCGTCACGCTGGACGGCTATCGAGTGGAGATTATTCCGCAGGGGGTCAAGCTATTGACCTGGCAACAGGACCGCCCCGGGGTGGTCGGGCGAGTGGGGACGCTGCTGGGGACCCTCAACGTCAATATCGCCGAGATGCTGCTCGGTCGGGCTCGGGTACGCGAGAAAGCCATCATGGTGCTGAGCCTGGACGACGCCATGAAGCCGGAAGACGTGGACAAGATCAAGGCCCTCGATGGGATCGAGGACGTTCGGATCGCCCACCTCTGATCGTTACTGGGTCTGCGGAATGAGCTTGCCCGCCTGCTCGTCGACGACGAAGGTCGGACGGTCGGGCGGGGGCACGTAGGCCTTCCGCCGGAACAGGTCTTTCTTGAGGGAGCGCACGCGGTCGAGGAACAGGATGCCATCGAGGTGGTCCATCTCGTGCTGTACGGCGACGGCCTCGAGGCCTTCCGAATAGAGCTCCCGCGAGACTCCGTCCCGATCCTGGGCGGTGAACCAGACCTTCTGGGCTCGGGTCACGTTGGCGGTGTACTCGGGAATGCTCAGACAGCCCTCGCGGACGGTCTTCTCTTCTTCCATGCGCGTGATGACCGGGTTGATCATGACGATCAGGCCCTGACCGGGGGCCTTGCCGGTCACGTCGATCACGACGATTCGCTGCATGACGCCGACCTGAGGGGCCGCGACGCCCACGCCGGGGTGGGCGTGCATGGTCTCGATGAGGTCGTCGACCACGCCTTGGACGGTGGCATCGACGGCTTCGACAGGCGGGGACGGCTGCTTGAGCCGCGGATCCGGGTAGAGCAGGACATCCAGAACTGGCATGTTAGAGCGGCAGCGCCTCCGCGGAATTCACCGTCAGGTCGACCCCCAGCTCGGAGGCGATCTTGCGGAGGTTGGACACCACCCGATCGAAGTCCAACCCGACGGGAACGTCGACTTCCAGCATCATGA
>DASYBA010000033.1:0-4314 GCA_036501005.1 Candidatus Xenobia bacterium
CACCACCGAGGACCATATCCGATACAGTTGGAACTACGCCCTGTTGCTCGCTCGAGGACCCAGCCTGGACGCCCTGGTGCCCGCACCCCTCTATCGCGGCATGCAGGAGGGTCGACTGGTGCGCTTCGAGGAGATCACCCGCTGCCCGCAGGAGATCCAGGACACGCTGCTGTCGGTGCTGTCGGATCGGGTGCTGGCCATTCCCGAGCTGCACGGCGATGCCGGCATGTTGTTCGCCCGGCCCGGGTTCAACATCATCGCCACCGCCAACACCCGCGACCGGGGGACCAACGAAATGAGCGCAGCCCTCAAGCGCCGCTTCAATTTCGAAACGGTCTTTCCCATTCCCGACGCCGCCACCGAGATGGCCCTGGTGCGGGAGGAATCGGCCCGCGAGCTGGCCCGCTGCGGGGTGCCGGCCGCCCCCCCCGAAGACATTCTCGAGCTCCTGGTCACCACCTTTCGGGAGCTGCGCACGGGAGAAACCGTCGATGGCAAGGCCATGGAGCGACTGACCACCGCCATGTCGACCGCCGAAGCCGTATCGGTCGCGTGCGCGGTAGGGGTGCGGGCGCACTTCCTGGGGCGCGGCACGGCGACCCCGGCCGACCTGGTCGAGTGTCTCGCCGGTGCCGCCCTCAAAGACAATGCCGAAGACGTCCAGCGCTTGCGCCGCTATTTCGAACAACGGGTGGCGCGCCGGGGCGGCGACCACTGGCACGCCTTCTACGACGCCCGCCACCTCCTGCCGGGATGAAGGTCGTCGGGGTCCGACACCATAGCCCGGCCTGTGCCCGGCTGGTGGCAACGACCTTGCGGGAGGTCCGTCCCCGCCACGTGTTGATCGAGGGGCCGGCGGACTTCAATGAACGGCTGGGAGAGCTGTACCTCCCCCATCGCCTGCCCATTGCCATTTTCAGTTACTACCACAGCGAGACCCATGCGCACGCGTCGTGGTCTCCCTTTTGCGACTATTCCCCCGAGTGGGTGGCCCTGACCGTGGGCCGTGAGATCGGCGCCGAGGTGCGCTTCATCGACCTGCCGGCCTGGCATCCCAGCCTGGCCGAGGTCGAAAATCGGTACGCCGACCGAGGTCGATACAGCGACCACGTGCAGACCCTGTGCCGGCACTTTGGTGTGGAAGGGGTCGACAGTCTGTGGGATCACTTGTTCGAACAGCCCATGCCCGCTCAGGATCTGGCCCTCCGCCTGAGGGAGTATTTCACAGGCGTGCGGGAGAGCGAGCCACCGGCCCCCCATGACCTCCCCCGGGAAGACTTCATGGCCCGGCACATGGCCTACGCGGGCGACGACAGCGTGGTCATCTGCGGCGGCTACCATGCGCCGGTCCTGGAACGGCGGTGGAGAGACCAGCCATCCGACCCCCCGACCTACGCTATCGATTCGACCGCCCGGCAGGGGAGCTATCTCGTGTCGTATTCGTTTCACCGCCTCGATGCTTTCACGGGGTATCAGTCGGGCATGCCGTCGCCCCAGTGGTATCAGGCCATGTGGGAGGGGTTGTCGCCCGAGTCCGTCGGGTGGGAGGCCATCCGCCGTCTCCGCCGCCTCGGCCAGCCGGTGTCGTCTGCCGATGCCCTGGCCGTGGCGACCACCATGCTGGGCCTGCAGGCCCTTCGAGGGCACCAGGCGCCGGCTCGGACAGACGTCCTGGACGCCTTGGCGGCAGGCCTCATCAAGGAGGCCCTGGACGAACCGTTGCCCTGGTCGGTGCGCCGCCGGTTGCGTCAAGGTACCCATCCCGTGCTGGTCGAGATGGTCGCCGCCTTCTCGGGCGATCGCACGGGCGAACTGGCCCCCGACACCCCGCGGCCGCCCCTTTTGTCGGATGTGCAGAATCTGCTGGTCGAACACGACCTGCTGCCGCCGCGGACCGTGTCCCTCACGTTGACGAGCGCAACCGATAGAATCCGCAGTCGCGTGCTGCATCGCCTCCTGCTTCTCGACATCCCCGGCTACCTGCGCAGCCAGGGCCCGGCCAGTGCCGTCGAAGGCGAGCTGGTCGAGCGCTGGAAGCTGGAACTGTCTCGGGATGCCGAGTCGGCCCTGATCGAGGCGTCAGCCTGGGGCGCGACCCTGCAGATGGCCGCCTGCGCCCGCATCGAGCGCGCTCTGGCGGAGGCGGAGGGGAATATCGAAACCCTGGCGAGCCTCCTGGCCACCATGGCCTTTATCGGCATGGAGACGGAGTCGGAGAAGGTCCTGGACCTGATCCGGACAGGGGTGGGCCAGACGCAGTCTTTCGAAGCCCTGGGACGAGTGCTGGGCAACCTCCTGGCCGTCTTTCGCTTCGACACGCTGCTGGGCAGTGCCGGCTCGAGCGCTCTCCGCACCGCGCTCACCACCGGCTACGAGCGGGCCCTGTGGCTCCTGGAAGGCGTCGGATCCGACGACCAAGGCGGGGTGGTCGACGGCGTCGTGGTGCTGCGAGACGTGCTTCGACACTCTCGGCTGGATCTGGACCGCACAGCCACCCTGGAGCTGATGGCTCGCCGCGCGCGCAGCGCCGATGTCACCCCGCAGCTCCGGGGCGCCTGTATCGGATTTCAGATTGCCATGGGCGATGCCGTGCCCATCCCGATGCCAGTGGCTAGAGACCTGGGAGACTTCCTGGGGGGGCTCTTCGCCCTCGCCAGGGAGCCTTTGCTAGAGGACGAGCGCCTGCTGGGCGAGGTCGACGAACAGATGCACGAATTGGCCGAAGAATCCTTTCTGGCCATCCTGCCCTCGCTTCGACAGGCCTTCTCGTACTTTCCGCCCCGAGAGAAAGAGGCTATCGCCATGACGCTGGTGCGGCGCCATGGGCAGGATCCAGCGACCACCCGGGACCTCCTCCGGCTGAAGCAGGCCCCCGCGGTCCTGGCGGAAGCCATGCGAGTCGATGCCATCGTATCGGACATCGCCCGGCGCTACGGTCTCCTGGATGAGTGACCTGCGGCGGTGGCGTCTGGTCTTGGGCGAGGCGGGCCAGGCCTGCATGGGCGGGCAGGGGTTGGATGAAGTGGACGCGGCCTGCGACGCCGCACTTTCCTGGCTGTACGACCGCGACCAGGCGCTGGGCGATCGGGACATCATGGGCCAGGCCGGGGGTAGCGGCGCATCCCACCTGACGGTGCCCGACTGGATCAACGAGGTGCACCGGCTCTTTCCCCAGGAGACCATCGAGCGCCTGGAGCGGGACGCGGTCATGCGATACCACATCGACGAGGTGGTCACCAACCCCGACGTGCTGCGGCGGCTGGAGCCGAACCTGGCGCTCCTCGAGGCCGTGCTGAAAACGAAACACCTGATGCGGCCCGAGGTGCTGGCCCTGGCCCGGCAGATGGTGGGGGAAGTGGTTCGCCAGTTGATGGAGAAGCTCGCCGTCGAGGTGCAGCGAGCCTTGACCGGGCGGGCTCGCAAACGCCGGTCGGCGCCCCTTCGCTCGGCCCGGCTGGACCCGCGGACCACCATCCGCCAGAACCTCCGCCACTGGTCGATCGAGGAGCAGCGCCTGTATATCGAACACCCCTGGTTCCACCAGTCAGAGCGCCGCACCCGCACTCAGTGGCAGATCATCCTCCTGGTGGATGAGAGCGGCAGCATGCTGACATCCGTCATTCACGCCGCGGTCATGGCGGCGTGCCTGTGGGGCCTCCCTTCGATACGCACCCACCTGGCCATCTTCGATACCAGCCTGGTGGACCTCAGCGATGCGGTGGACGATCCGGTCGAGGTGCTGATGAAAGTGCAACTCGGGGGTGGGACGGATATCGGACAGGCGGTGGCGTGGGCCCGCCAGCAGGTCGTCGCCCCCCGCCGGGCCATCGTCGTGTTGGTGACCGACTTTTACGAAGGAGCGAACCCCTATCGACTGGTCTCGGAAGTGCGAGCCCTGTGCGAGCAGGGCACGCACGTCCTGGGCCTGGCCGCGCTCGACCCCGCAGCCCACCCCCGCTATGACCGGGAGATGGCAGAGAAACTGGTGGAAGTCGGAGCCCACGTGGCAGCCATGACGCCCGGTCAACTGGCGGCCTGGATTGGGGAGAAGATCGGCTGATGCGGCCCGACCTGGCGGCCCTGACCCCCGCCGTGCTGGCGTCTCTATCGAACGTCGGGCTGGTCAAGCGGGCGCAGAAAGAAAGTGGGACCATCGAGGAGTTGCCCGATGGCACGGTGGTGGGCACGTTTGCCGACGGCGTGACGGCCCGCTGGCCGCCCGGTGTCGGCCTGGCCGGGACCACCTGCACCTGCGGCGCAGCCTCGGTGTGCCGCCACCGACTGGCTCTGCCGCTCCAATATCAGGGAGAAGCG
>DASYBA010000034.1:0-3223 GCA_036501005.1 Candidatus Xenobia bacterium
AAGCTTGACCGTGTGCCCCACGACGGTCGGCACGACCACCTTGCCTTCCGTCATGTGAAGGATTTCCATCAGTCCAATGGTGAGCAGGGCCCACAGGAACCCATGGGACGACAGCGCCGAGAAGAAGGCTGGAATCATGCCCAAGGGGACGCCCAGGTACGGAATGATGTCGACCAGGCCGGCAAATGTGCCGAGCAACAAGGCATAGGGCACGTCGAGGAGCCACAGGACGATGGCAATCGACGTGCCCATCACGCAGGCGACCATCATCTGTCCGTGCACGAAGCCGGCCAGCACCACGTTCAATTCCGATAGCAGTTTCTCGGTGTCCGCCCGTCGATGGCGGGGCACGACTCGGAGAAAGCCCTTTTTGTACGTATCGAGATCGAGCAGGATGAAGAGCGTGAACAGCGGGATCAGAAAGATCTCTACCACCGTCGAGAACACTTGCGTCACGTACGGCATGGACGACTTGAGCATGGTCAGCCCCAGTTGCTGCAACTGGTCGATAGCCCCCTGGACATAGGTGGGCACGGCCTCCGCCTGCTCCGGCGGCAGTTTGTCGGTGAGCCAGTCGGTCAGTTCGTCGACGACGTGCCGGTCTCGCAACGACGCCAAATCAGTGGTCAGGTGGTGGAACTCGCGGCCCGCCATGGGCACGACGTAGGCGGCAAACACCGCCACCACCGTGCCGATGAGAAGGTACGACAGCAGGATGGAGATGAGGCGCCGGGTATGGCCTGTGCCGGGCAGGACCCGCTCGAAGACGCCGACCAGGGGCACCAGCAGGTACGCCACCAGGATGCAGACCGACAGCAAGACGACCGCCGGACGCACGTAGAGGAGGGTGCTGATGCCGACGTAGCCGAGGGCCAGGCACGCCAGGATGAAGAGTACCCAGAGGAGCCTGCGCTTGAGGAGTTCTGTCTCCACCGGTTACTGCTGGACAGTCACCGACCGCGCCACCAGGCCGCCGCCGGCCATCTGGCCGACCGCGTGCACGTAGGATCCCAGTCGTATCTGATTGAGGGGAACCGACACCGTGGTGCCGATGCTGAGGCGAACGGCGACGGTCTGGCCGCCGTTGGCGGGGGCCACAAAGATGGTGTTGCGGGCCGAATCGATATTGCGGATGACGCCGTCTACCACGCCCTCTGACCCCATGGTTCCGTTATTGGACCACCCGGGCGTCGTATTGCCCGACCACCCCGTGTTCGGTCCGACATTGCCGGCGGGAGGCATCGCGGGGGAGGTCCAGCCCGACCCGGCCTGACCGGCCGGCACCTGGTCTGGAGGGGCCTGTGGGCCCGTCTGAGGAGGGTTCTGCGACCAGTGGCCACCCTGGCCGCCCTGCTGCCATTGCCCGGTGGTGGGCGGTTGCTGGAAGGCCCCGGGCGCCGGCTGGTTCCACTGGCCCTGGCCCTGCCCTTGCCACCCCTGCGACGTCTGGCCGTACGGCTGATACGGGTATCCGTTGTTGCCGGCCATCGGCCCCATCGTCGGCATGGTGATGCCAGGACCCATGGCACTCTGGTTCATCATGGTCTGGAGATTGGCATTGTTGGGGCCCATGGCCATGCCTTCCATGGCGTTGACGGGACGAGCCATGTTCACGACCCCCGCGGCGGTGGCCATGCTCCCGACCTGTTGGCCATACACCCCGCTGGGGGCCGACGGCGGCGGCAAGTTGGCCGCCGTGGCGTTATCGTACACCGCCACGCCGATCAACGGGTCGTTGCTGAGCGTGCCCCCAATCTCGACCTGGATACGGTCGCCGACGTGGAAGTTGCCGAGACGAGACGGACCACCGTTCTGTTCGATATGGGCAGTGCCCTGGACCCGAATGGCGCGTTGGCCGGCGTCGTTCTTGATGACGATGAGTCCGGTCTTGGTGTCCATGCGCACCAGCGTTCCCGCCAGCCGTGGGTTGGCCCACGACGGCGAGGCCAGGAGCAGGAGTGCACCCAGGTATAGAGCTGTGCGCCGCATTTCGATAACCTCCTAGCCGACCTTGGTGCCGCAGCCCAAGCAGAACTTCGCACCGGCCGGCAACTCCTGGTGGCAGTTGGCGCAGATGGGTTTCGTCTGTACCGGCGTACCACATTCCATGCAGAACTTGCCGTTCGCAGGGATAGCGGCCTGGCACTTGCTGCACACCAGACCGGCGGCCGCGGCCGGAGCCGGGGCTGGGGCCGGGGCCGCCGCCGGGTGGGGCGGAGCCGCCTGCGGGCCGCCATTCTGCTGCATCATCTGCGGCAGCATGGCCCCCATCTGCAGACCGGCCCCCATGCTGAAAGCCTGGCCACCCGCTCCGCCAGGGTTTTCGGCCGCTGACTGCATGACGTCAAAGGTCCGCATCTGGCTGTAGTTGGTGCCCAGGATGCCCATTTGCGACTTCTGGTCCAGTGCGGCCTGGATGTTGTCGGGAACGGTGATCTCCTGGACGAAGAAGTCGCGAACCTCGAGGCCGTATTTCCCGAAGTCGTCCTTGATGGCCGCCTTCATGCCGGCGCTCACCGCGTCGACGTCCTGGTAGGCGTCGAGAATGCCCTTGAAGTTGTGCGACAGAAGGTTGTTGAAGTGCGTGATGATGCTGGTGCGCAGGAAGCCGGCCAGCGACTCGGTCGTCACCAGTCCCTGAGTGCCGACGAGGGTGCCGATGAGGAGCTGCGGGTCACCCACGCGGTAGCTGTAGCTGCCGAACGCCCGCACCGGCACGATGCCGAACTCGGAGTCGCGCAGGTTGATGGGATGCGGGGTGCCCCACTTCTGATCGGTGAAGACCTTCTGGTTGATGAAGTAGACCTCGGCCTGAAACGGGGTGTCGCCTCTCGATACGAACTTGATGATGCTGTCGAGAATGGGCAGGTTGCCGGTGCTCAGCGTATGGCGCCCGGGCGGAAACAGATCCAGTGCCTTGCCGTCTCGAAAGAAGACCGCAGCCTGCGTCTCCCGCACGACCAACTGGGCTCCCATGCGGATGTCGGCCGGCCCTCCCTCCGGTATGCGATGAACGATCTCCGCGCCGCTCTCGTCCCGGTATTCAATGACGTCCAGAAGCCTTGGCATTTTATGCTACTCCCATCATGACTTTATGCCGTGCGTCAACGGCAGTATCGAGGGTCTGCAGGGTCTTTTCCAGCGTTTCGAGGTGCGATCCGACATCGAGGCCGGCCGCGCCGTTCAGCACCGCGGCCGCGCCTTCTTCGACGTGCTTGGCCTC
>DASYBA010000035.1:0-2356 GCA_036501005.1 Candidatus Xenobia bacterium
TCGACACGCATAGGGGAAAGCGGCTCCCATCAGCATGGTGGGCATGCCGAAGAGCGCCAGCGACCGCACCAGGCACTGCGCGACCAGCAGCTCCGATCCGCTCGAGCCGAAAACGGATGCGAACCATGGCTTTTGGAGCCCGGCCTGCAACGGATGAAGCAGAAAGATGGTGCTCAGCGACAGGGCGGCCAAGGCTGAGGTGAGCATCAGGAAGACCGGCGCCGGATCGGTGCTGCGGGCGGCCGGCCGGGCGGCCAGCGCGCTGCCGACCGCCAGGCCGGCCAGAAAAACCGTCAGGATGGTGCTGAAGATGTAGGCCGTCGAAGGTGAGAACATCATCAGAAGCCGGGTCCACGCGATCTGCAGGCCGAGACCGGCGAACCCACACAGGGCATAGGCCACCACCAGGGTCAGCAGGTCACGGTCGGGAGCGGGACGCGACACCGGCGCCTCGACGACGGTGCCGGTGCGCAAGGTGAATCCCAACGCCGCGGCCGTCAAATTGCAGAGGGCCGCCAACAGGGCGCTGTGCGAGATGCCCAGGTGCGGCACGAGCAGGAAATCCGTCAAAAAGGCCCCTACCACCGCGCCCAGCGTGTTGGTGCCGTAGAGCGCTCCGACCCAGGACGCGGAGCCCCCGAATTGCGCCACCACTCGCACCAGGAGCGGCAGCGTCGCGCCCATCAAGGTGGTGGGGAGAACCGTCCCCGCTACAATCGCCAGCATCTCCACCGACGTCGGCAGACGAACCCCGGCGAGATGCTGCAGAAACAGCGTCACCCCGAGACCGGTGGCCGCCACCAGGCCCTCCACCGCGCTGTACGCGTAAGGGCTCACCTGGCCCAGTCGGCTGGAGAGCCAACTGCCCAGCGCCAGGCCGCCCATGAAGGCCGCCAGGATGATGGAGACGCCCTGGATGGTGACGCCCAGCACCAGCGTGGCCACTCGCACCCAGACCACCTCGAACACCAGGCCGCTGAAACCGGAGAGAACAAAGGCCAGGAGCAGAGCGCCCTGGAGGCGACGAGACATGCGCCAGTTCGTTCCACTGACTGGGGTCCTTTCCATTTTGCGCAGGAAAGGTTCCGGCTACATGCCAATTTTCTAGACCTACTTTGTGGCGCTGAGGATCGATGTCAATACGTCTGCTGCATCTCGCGGATCTGCACCTGGGCGCGACGGGCCGTCTGACCGGTGAGGTCGGCGACGCCCGGCGGCAGGATTTCATCAAGGCTTTTGACGCGGCCGTAGCGTTCGCGCGTGCACCCGACACCCGGGTCGACGCCGTTCTCATCTGCGGCGATCTGTTCGACACCCACACCCCGGCGGCAGACCTGGTCACCCTGGTGCAGGCCCGCTTCGAGGGCCTGCGGGAGGATGGCATTCCAGTACTCCTGGTGCCCGGGTTTCGCGACGCCTTCGTGTACCCCGACAGCGTCTATCGAACCAACCCCCTGGGGGCGCAGCTTCTGCTGTCGCCGCAACGCCCGGTCACTTTGGAGCTGGGCGGCACCGCGGTCCATTTCTACGGCTGCGCCTGGCTCAGTCGACAATCCGGCGTGGGAGCCCTCCAACGGCAGGATCTGCCCGGCTTTCACGTGGGGCTGTTGCACGGCCATGTGGGGGCTCCCGAGCCCGCTCCGTTCCACTTCACGGTGTCTGAACTGGAAGCCACGGCCCTCGACTATGTGGCGCTGGGCGGCCATCGGGCCGGCCTGGAGCTCAGGTCTGGTAACCCCGCCGTCGTCTACGCGGGGTCGCTGGAAGAGGCGGGTTCGGAGGGGGGCGGGTTCCTGGTCGCCACGCTCGAGGGCCCGAACCAGGTCTCACTGGCTCGCACGCCCTACGCGGGGCGCCCCGTCCTGCACCTCACTGTCGACCTGACGCCGCTGGACCTGCAAGGCGGTAGCCCCGCACTGTCCAGCTACCTGCTGCGCCACGCGGCCCCATCGGCTTTGTGTCGGCTGGAGCTGACGGGTTCGGCGCCGTTCGTCATCGACGTCGGCGCTCTGCAGGCCCTGTTGAGCAGCCACTTCTTCCACCTCGAAGTGGTGGATCGGACCCGCTTCTCCCAGGCCCAGGTGATCCGCGGGCTGGAAGCCGAGGCCACCGTGCGGGGCGGTTTTACGCGCCAGGTGATGGCCGCCTTGCGCAAGGGCGAGGACGAGACCGCCCTGGAGCACGCCCTCAAGGCCGTGCTCAAGCCTTGTCTGGAAGAGGAACTGCTTTGATCATCAAGTCGGTATCGCTGGAGGCCTTCGGTCCTTTCCCGGAGGAAACGACCATCTCGTTTACGGAGCCCGGGCTCAACCTGGTCATGGGTCCGAATTTTTGCGGCAAAAGCCTGCTCATGCGG
>DASYBA010000036.1:0-5344 GCA_036501005.1 Candidatus Xenobia bacterium
GAGCCCGTGCAGGTTGGCCAGCATCAAGAGCAAGACGAAGCCGACGCAGAAGGCCATGAGATGATCGGAATATTGCGCCATCGCGGGCGTGCTGAGCAGGTTTTGGACTCCGGCCGCGACCGACACGGAGACCGTCAGCACGTAGTCGATGAGGAGGGCGGCGCCCGCGACCAGGCCGGCCGTCATGCCCAGGTTGTCCTTGCTGACGATGTAGGAGCCTCCGCCGTTGGGGTAGCCAAAGATGGTCTGCCAGTAGGAGGTGGCCACGATGGCCAGCAGCGCCACGATGGCGACGGTGATGCCCATGTTGAGGTGGCTATAGAGCTGGCGATGCTCTACGGTATAGAGGCCGGCGGCCCCCAGGGCGAGGAGGATCTGCTGGGTGGCGTAGGCGACTGACGAGATGGCGTCGGAGGAAAAGATGGGCAGGGCCAGGATCTTGGGTAGACGGGCGTGCTCCTGCCGCCAGGTCTCCAGGGGGCGCCCGAAGAGCAGGAACCGCAGGGGGCTGACGTCCTGGGGCAGGGGAACGGTCTCCGCTCGGATGTTGGGTTGCAACAGTGGCCAGCCACTGTCGTCGGTCGGAGGCTGTGAGGTGGGGTCTACGGCCATATAAGGGGGAGCGTGGTTCGGTCATGGCCGATGACTTTCCTCCATTCGGCAACGGAAAAGTTTGTTCGATAGATGGGTGTCGGATTTCCAGGCGGGCCCTTCGGCGGCCCGGGAAGCCAGAAAAATCGCCGCTGGAGGTTGACAAGAACAGAGCAGGGTGGTACCATGAAGTTGCGGTTGAATCCTGAAGAATATCTCAGATTTGATAAGGGATCGCTCATCCCTCATGTTGTAAACGTGACTCCTGGAATTTCAAGAATACCGGTCAAAACTGAACGGTGAAGTTGAACAGGAAATGTGAGAATTCTTAGGAACCAAACGTAACCGACCCCGAAAAGGGTCGGTTTTATTTTTCGGGGTTTATCGGTTGCGAGTCATTCAGTGTCGGGTTGGCCCGTACCGGGACGACCTTCCCGTTCGTCATACAGCGTCTGGATGGCGGGGCATTTCCGAGTGTTCCAGGTCAATTCGCTGTCGGTGGCGTGGGCGGCAGCATGCGAGGCGGCCCCCATCCATCGGGTCGTCTGCGCCAGCAGGGCGTGGTCGGCCCTCATCGGCGTGGAATCCGACCTGATCCCAAGCAGACGGTGGGCGAACCGACGTTCCCGGTGGAACGTGCCCTCTGCGGGAGCGGCCGCAGCAGCTCGCCTCCCCGCCAGCCCTTCTATGTATGGGAAGAACCACCGAATCGGTAAACGCATATCGGACGGGGGCGGTAGTATTGCGTATATATGGCACGCCGACTATGGAATATAATACATCGGGTTGGGCAGCTTGAACGTGCGGTCCGCGTAGCCGCCCTCGAGGTCGCTCACCTGGTCGCCCACCGACACGACGACGTCGTAGTGCTGCTGCTCGACGAGCTGTTTGCGCACGCCCGATTTGAACGGGATCACCGACGGACCCGGCGGGCTGTCCGGCCCGCGCATGTACAACGCCTGGTAACCGCCGTATCCGGCTGACTCGAGGTTTCTCACCGTGACGTCGCGATACTTCTCCGGCCGGGATGAAATGAAGAAGACCGGCACGTGGTGGCCGCGGGCGTATCGAAAGAGGTTCAGGGTCGGCACGATGGGCCAGGCCGCCGACTCTCGCTCCCACAGGTCCCACGCTTCCGGCACGTAGCCAAAGTCGTATTGCCGCAGGTGGGGCCAGTTCGACAGAGCCGTCTCGTCGATATCCAGGACGACCGCAATGTGCGGATCCTTCAGGCGGGTCTCCAGGTAGGCCTGGGCCTGCCGGTCGACCGCCTCGAGCTCCGCCTCGTACGTGCCCGAGTCATGGTATTGGACGATGCGGGTCTTGAGCTGCCCCAGATTGGGCAGCGACTCGCCCGTCGGCGGGGCATCGGCCAACGCCACGCTGCCATGGGACAGCCCCAGGAGCAGGGCCGCCAGCAGCACTGACAGGGCCGGCAGGCCGGGGTGCTGCCAGGCCCGGGCGGTCACTTGCCGCGCGCTTTCCTGCGTCTCGGTTTCGCGACGGGCGGCGCGCCGGCCAGGAACACCACCTGGACGGGGGTAGGCACGTCCATCCAATCCTCCAGGACGAACGACTGCTCCTCTGGAGGCTTGTCTCCACCCCCCAGCGACTTGACCAGGACTTCGGCCGCGCCCAGCAACAAGTCGACCTGCTCAACCGTCTCCAGCAGGCGATCGTCTGCGTAACCGACGTGTGCCCATGGCTCCACGTGCCCCAGGATGTCGTCCGGCACGAACTGGATCCAGAGGCCGTCTTCCTCCGGGTTGGGCATCTTGTCCTGATGCAGCGTCACCACGCCGATGGCTCGGGCGCCCTCCTCCCGTCCCAGTAGGACGGCCACCGGGTCAGGTCCCAGTCCCCCGACCATGAAGGCGGCCTGGGCAGGCAACATGGACCACGGATCGATCTCGAGAATCGCCTCGATCGCCTCCACCAGGTTCATGAAACGGTGCTGATCGACCTCGTCCGGCAAGGTGGCCCCCAGCATCAACTGCTGGACGACGGCCGGGCGCACCTCGTCGAAGAACCTGGTCGCTTCGGCACTGGGCGCCTGGACGGCCACCGGGATGTCGAGTTCGGCCAACAAGGGAGCCAGTTTATGCTTCTCTTCAGCCGTCGCCACCACCACCGTGCGGGGCCGGCACGGTTCCCCTTCCGTCGGATTGGCCAGAATGGTGCTGAGGAGTTCGGCAAACTCCGCATCGGACGGACTTCCGACCGTGAACCCCCGCAGCTCGTCGCGTCCCAGGGCGGCCCATAGCGAAAGCGGCTCGGCCGTCTGGTCGGTGCGGGTGTCGACCGTCCACTCCTCGCCCGACTGGGGGAGCGTTCGGCAGGTGTCCAAGGCGGACATGAGGGAGGCCTCCGGGGTGAAATCAGGTGTCGACGGTTCCTGCTCTACCGCGGCAGTCCCTTTCCTGGGCCGCGGAATTTTGTGGGCCAGCGCGGGCCAGACCCGGCGCAGCCTTTTTCAGCAGGGAGGCTCCCGGCGCCTTCGAAGTAGCCGCCGTGTGGTGGTCGTCTCTCCGCGTGCTGGTGGCCCTCGGGTTCGTCCTCGTCGTGGGGGTGGCCATGCAGTTGCCACAGCAACAGTGCCTGCATCTCATGGAGTGCGGTGACGGCGAGCTGTGTTTCGGTTCGAAGGATGCGGCCTTTAGCGATTATCGACAGGCGGCTCTTTTGTGGCCTTCAGACGCACGTCCCTACCAGCGCATGGGCGAGCTACGCATGGCCCAGGGGCGGGATGCAGAGGCGATTCCCCTGTACGAGACCGCTCTCCGCCTCGATCCGACAGACATGCCCTCGCTGCGCCAGGCCAGCCTGCTGTACATGCTGCAGAGACGCTTCGCCGAGGCTCGAGACCTCTTGCGCCGGGCGTTTGACGAAGACCCCAACAGCGTAGAAGTGCGGGAGCTGATGGCCAACCTGGAGAGCTTGCAGGGGCACCCGAGGGAAGCTTTGGGCTGGCTCCGTCGCAGCCTCGACATCAACCCGTACCGGGCCGAAACGCACCGGGTGCTAGCCCGCCTGGCCGCCAATCGCCAGGACTGGGCCGAGTCTCTCCAGGAGTACAGTCACAGCTTTGGTACGACGTGGGCCGGTGACGCCGACGCCCTGGACGGCATGGCGGTCGCCCTGACGCATCTCGGGCACCGGCCCGAGGCGCGATCCCTGTACCAACAGGCCCTGTCGGTCGACATCAACGATGGCGCGGCCCACCTGGGACTGGCCCTCTTGCTGGCCGACGATCCGAAGGAGCGGGCCAACGCCGAATGGCACCTCCGAGCCGGCCTGGGCCTGGCTCCCCATGATCCCCTGGCGGCCGCGGCTCGGGCGCTGGAGACCCGATGGCACCACCCTTGAGCCGGATCTTCGGCTGGCTGATGGTGGCGGCACTGGTGGTCGTGCGGCTGCACAACGCCCGAGTGACCCCGGCCCACCACAGCTTCGACAACTACGGCCACCTGTGGTATTTGCAAATGTCCGCCGGGGGCCAGGTGCCGCTGCCCAACCAGGGCTGGCAGAACTACCACCCGCCGCTCTTCTACTGGTTGAGCGGCCGCCTCGGGGCATGGTTCCACCAGGCCGCCGTTCCCACGGCGCAATGGATATCGACCGTGGCCGGGCTCCTGCGCCTGCTGGTGGTCGGCCTCATTGCCCGACAACTCGTGCCCCGCTACACCTGGTTTGCGGTCGTGACGGCAGCCGCCCTCCCGATCGACGTCATCACCGCGGCCACGGTATACAACCTGTCGTTTGCCTACTTCTGGTGCGCACTCTTCTTGTGGTTGATGATCGGCGCCTGGCAAGAGGCCCGCATCCGAGTGTGGCGGGAAGTGCTCCTCGGCCTGGTCGCCGCCGCCGGCGCCATGAGCCGCCCTGACGGGGCGATCTTGCTGGTGCTTCTGGGCGCCCTGTGGTTGGGTCGCATGGTGCGGACAGGCCGAGTGGACGCGACCCTGAGCGCCTTCCTGTCCGGCATGGTCGCCCTCGCCGGCGTAAGCTGGTTCTGGCTTCGAAACCTGGCTGACTTCGGCCGGCCGTTCGTGTTTCCGACCGATTGGGATATGTATCCGAACCCCATGGCCGTGAGAAGCGATTTTGCGTTTCTGCCCGGCTTTCACAGTCTGGCCTTCTATTTCTTGCCGGACTTGCGGACCTTTGCCCACCCCCGGGATCTCTACGGCTTTTGCAGCCTGCCCTCCATCCTGTATGCCAGCATCTGGTGGCGCTACTCGGAGGCACAGCGGTTGCCATCCGATCCTTACGTCGGGCCGCTCCTACTGGTGCTAGGCCTGCTTCCAACGGTCCTCATGCTGGTGGGCTTGCGACAGGCGTGTCGCCGACCGTCAACCTGGTGGCCAGTGCTGGCCAGCGTGCTGGCGACGGTGGCCTTCTACACCACCATGCTGCTCAAGGATCCGATCTGGGGTGCCGTGAAGGGACTCTATCTCTACACGTGTTTCCCCGCCTTTCTCGTGTGCGTGGCGGCCGGCACGCAGGAGGTTGTCGAACGTTGGCCCAAGGCGCGCCCCCTGCTTTATGTCGGTTTTTTCGCCATGGCCGGCGTCTCAGGATGGACGAACTGGTACCCGGGCTAGATCCGCCCAGACTTCCTCGAGGAGGAACCGGGTGAAGGCTTTGCCTACCGGCCACGAGTCGCCCTTCGTCTCGCCGAACAGGCGGGGTGCTTCGATGGTGGCAACCTCCTGGATGTTCAGGCGCCGACGCATGCAGCCTATGCTGAGCT
>DASYBA010000037.1:0-5405 GCA_036501005.1 Candidatus Xenobia bacterium
GGATGGGCTGCGGTTGGTGGCGGCTCGGGCACGTCTCATGCAGGCGCTGCCGACCGGCGGGGCCATGGCGGCGGTGCGGGCCGATGAGGCCCGGGTCCGTTCCCTCGTGGGGGTCAATATCGCGGCCATCAACGGCCCGCAAAGCGTGGTGCTGTCCGGCCCTCAGGACGAAGTCGACGCCGCCTGCGCCCGGCTGCAGGCGGAGGGCATCGACTGCAAGCGTCTGACCGTCTCCCATGCCTTCCACTCTGCCTTGATGGACCCCATGCTGGCTGAGTTCGAGACGGTGGCGGCCACGGTATCGTTCTCGCCGCCCAGGCTGCGCCTGGTCTCCAACCTCAGCGGAGCGCTGGCCGGCGACGAGGTGGCCACCCCCGCCTACTGGGTCCGGCACGTGCGAGACGCGGTGCGGTTTGCCGATGGGATGCGAACCCTGGCCAGCCAATCGGTAGACGCCTTCCTCGAGGTCGGGCCGCAGCCCACGCTGTTGGGCATGGGGGCCGCCTGCCTGCCGGACAGCCCGCATCTGTGGCTGCCGTCGATGCGATCCGGCCAGGACCAGACGTTGTTGCAGAGCCTGGGGCAGTTGTATGTCGCCGGCGCCGCCGTGAACTGGCCCTCCGGCGGCCGCAAGGTCGCCATGCCGACCTATCCGTTCCAGCGCCGGCGCTACTGGCTGGAAGCCTCGGACATGGCCCGCGAGGCCGGCCCCGCGGACCGGTTGGGGCGGCGGTTTGACGGGGCGGCCCAGGACGACGTCTTCTTCGAGCGGTCGTTGGACCCATCGACGTTTGCGGATCACCAGGTGGCCGGCCAGGTGCTCGTGCCGGGCGCAGAGTTCCTGGCCTGGGCGCAGGCGACGGCCACCGAGGTCCGGGGGGATGTGGCGCTGGAGGACGTGCTCTTCTCGGAGGCCCTGGCCCTCGAGGGGGCCACGCGGGTCCAGATCCGCATGCAGCCGGCGACGTTCGAGATTTACGCTCGCACTGAAAGCTCCAAGTGGCGTCAGCACGTCAGCGGCCGACTGCAGCGGGCCTCGTCGACGCCGGTTGCGCCCTCCGCGCCGTCCGAAGTCATCGACCGCTGTGCCGAGGTCGACGATTATTACGCAGCCTTTGCGGCCGTGGGGCTGGAGTATGGGCCGGCCTACCAGGGCATCGTCTCTGCCTGGCGGTCGGACGACCGGTCTGAGGCGCTCTCGGAGGTCCGTCTGCCCGAGGGTGGACCGGCGCTGCTCGACGCTGCCATCCACAGCATCGCCCTGCTCACCGACGACCTCTACGTGCCCTACAGCGTGGAGCGCTTTACCTGCCCTCCGGGTCTGCCGCCGCACTTCTGGGTTCACGTCGTGCGGCACACATCGGGCAAGGACGTGCTGACCGCCGACCTGTGGTTGCTCGACGACGGCGGATCGACGGTCGCCTCGCTGGCGGGAGTGCAGTGCAAACGGACCGACCCGGCGACGCTGCGACGGGCCCCAGAGTCGGTCGACGAAGCGCTCTACACGCTGTCCTGGCGCCCCCTGCCGGCGCCGCCCGTCGCCGAGTGGCGCGGGCGCTGGCGGTTGGTGGGGCCGGCGGATCCCGTGGCGGTGCTGGCGGACGCCATGCGAGGCGCCGAGCTGGTGACGGACGGTCCGGCGGACCATGTCGTCTGCCTGTGGGGCCTGGAGGCCGAGGACGACGATCCCCTGGCGGCCCAGGCGCGGGTCTGCGGCAGGACGCTGCAGTTGCTGCAGGCCCTGTCGGGGGAGACCCGGCTGTGGATGGTCACCCGGCAGGCCCAGTCGGTGCAGGGCGAGGCGCCGTCCCTCTCGTCTGCGCCCCTGTGGGGGCTGGGCCGAGTGGTCATGCAGGAGCTCCCCGATCTCCACTGCCGCCTGGTCGACCTGGATGCCGGCATGGGATCCCTGGTGGCAGAGCTTTCGGCCTCCGACGGCGAGACGGAGGTCGCCTGGCGAGGTGGCCAGCGATATGCCCCTCGCCTCGTCCGACAGACCGTACCCTTCACGGTTCCGGTGCTGTCGCCCGACGCCAGCTACCTGGTGACCGGCGGCCTGGGCGCCCTGGGTCGTCTGGTCGCCGAGCGGTTGGTGAGCGACGGGGCGCGGCACCTGGTGCTGACCAGCCGACGGCCGCCGGACGCAGAGGCGCAGGCCTGGCTGCAGAGTCTGAATGCCCAGGTGATGGTGGCCCAGACCGACGTCGGGCAGCAGGCCGAGGTCGAGGCGCTGATCGGGCGGATGACGCCCCCACTCCGCGGGGTAGTCCACGCGGCCGGCGTGCTGGACGACGGTGTCTTGACGCAGCAGACCTGGGAACGATTTGCGGCCGTTCTCTCGCCCAAGGCGGCCGGCGCCTGGCACCTGCACCAGGCGACGCACGGCCTGGATTTCTTCGTGCTGTTCTCGTCGGTGGCTTCGGTGCTCGGCAACGGGGGCCAGGGCAGCTATGCGGCGGCCAATGCCTTTCTGGATGCCCTCGCCGCCACCCGAAACGCCCAGGGGTTGCCCGGGCTGTCCATCAACTGGGGGGCGTGGGCCACCGGCATGGCGGCCCAGTTGGAACAACGGCTCGGCACCCAGGGCGTGCGGTTGATCGAAACCGAAGCCGGTTTGCGCCGGTTCGAGAGCTTGCTGGGCCAGCGGGGCCAGGTCCTGGTGTTGGCGGTCGACTGGGCGGCTCGTCGAAGGTGGCTCGGGGAGTCCACCCCTCCGCTGCTCACCGAGGTCCTGCCGGCCCGCCGCGCACCCGCCGGATCGGAGTTGCGGGCTCGGGTGGCCGCGGCTGCCGAGGCCCAGCGCAAACCCTTGCTGGTCGCGACGGTGCAAGCCCAGGTCACGGCGCTCCTCGGCAAAGAAGAGGCCGTCGGCACGACCCAGCCCTTCAAAGAGCTCGGGGTAGACTCCCTGATGGCCGTCGAGTTGCGCAACAAGCTGGCCGGGCTGGCAGGGCAGAAGCTGCCGGCCACGTTGGCGTTTGACTATCCCACCGTGGAGGCCATCGCGGACTACCTGCTAGGTCAGTTCGACTTCGCCGGACCGCGGACGGCGACCGTTCGACGCATGGCCGTAGAGAACGAGCCGGTGGCCATTGTCGGCATGGCGTGCCGGTATCCCGGAGGCATTGACGGCGCCGACTCCTTCTGGAAAGTGGTCAGCGAGGGGGTCGACGCCATCCGGGAAGTGCCGGCCGATCGGTGGGACGCCGACGCCTACTTCAGCCCCGAGCCCGCCGTGCCGGGCAAGACCAACAGCCGCTGGGGCGGCTTCATGGATGGCATCGACCAGTTCGACCCCGCCTTTTTCGGCATCGTCCCCGGCGAGGCCCACGTCATGGACCCCCAGCAGCGCCTCCTGTTGGAAGTGGCCTGGGAGGCGTTGGAGCGGGCCGGATGCCCGCCGGACCGGTTGGTGACCAGCCGCACCGGGGTTTTCATCGGGTTGATGCTGGAAGAGTACAGCTCGCTTTTGCCGTGGCTGGACGTCGGCGCATGGTCGGGTCTGGGCAGCCTGCCCAGTGTGCTGTCGGGTCGTCTGTCCTACCTGCTGGGGTTGCAGGGGCCCAGCATGGTCGTCGACACCGCCTGCTCGAGTTCGTTGGTGGCGCTGCATCTGGCGGTCAACAGCCTGCGTTCTGGCGAGTCGACCATGGCGCTGGCCGGCGGCGTGACCCTGGTGCTGACCCCTCGCACCAACATCTTCTTCAGCCAGGCCAGCGGCCTGGCGGCCGATGGCCGTTGCAAGACGTTCGATGCCTCGGCCGACGGCGTGGTGTGGGGTGAAGGCTGCGGCGTGCTGGTGCTCAAGCGGTTGGCCGACGCCCAGCGGGATGGCGACCCCATCCTGGCGGTCGTGCGCGGCTCGGCCGTCAACCAGGACGGGCGGAGCAACGGCCTGACCGCCCCCAACGGCCCCTCCCAGGAGGCGGTGCTCCGCGACGCGCTGGCCCAGGCCGCGATCGCGCCGGACGCCGTCGACTACGTCGAAGCCCATGGAACGGGAACGCCGCTGGGCGATCCCATCGAGGTGCAGGCGCTCGGGGCCGTGCTGGGAGAAGGGCGTGCGACCGACCGGCCCGTGCTGCTCAGTGCCGTCAAGAGCAACTTTGGCCACACCATGGCCGCGGCGGGTGTGGCCGGCGTCATCAAAGTCGTGCTGGCCATGCAGCACGAGGCCGTTCCGCCCAGCGTGCACTTCCACCATCCCAGCCCGCACATCCCTTGGGCAGACCTGCCCGTGCAGGTGGTGACCCAGTTGACGCCGTGGCCTGCGTCGGCGGCGCGCCGGCGGGTGGCCGGCGTGAGTTCCTTCGGGATCAGCGGGACCAATGCCCACGTCGTGCTGGAGGAGGCTCCGGCCCACGAGAGTGTCCCCGTCGGGCCGAGCCGTCCGATCCAGGTGCTGCCTTTGTCGGCTCGGAATGCGGCGGCCTTGGAGGCCCTGGCCGCCCGGTATGCCGACTACCTGTCAGGTCACCCCGAGGTCTCGCTGGCCGACGTCTGCCATACCGCGGCCGTGGGTCGCAGCCACTTCTCCCATCGCCTGGCGGTGGCCGTCGGATCGGCCGAGGAAGCGGCCGCCGCGCTTCGCACCGCGACCATCACGGTGGCTGGGGAGGCCCCGCCGCGAGTGGCCTTTCTCTTCACCGGCCAGGGCTCGCAGTATGCCGGCATGGGCCAGACGCTGTACGACGGCGAGCCGGTCTTCCGAGCCGCGGTGGACCGCTGCGCCGCCATCCTCGCCCCCTTGCCCCTCTTGTCGGTGCTCTTTGGAGAGACGCCGGGGATAGACGACACCCAGTACACCCAGCCGGCGCTTTTCGTCTTGGAATATGCCCTGACCGAGTTGTGGCGTTCGTGGGGCATCGTGCCGGTGGCGGTGCTGGGGCACAGCATCGGCGAAGTGGTGGCGGCCCATGTGGCGGGGGTCTTCAAACTGGAAGATGCGCTGGCCCTGGTGGCCGCTCGGGGACGTCTCATGGGGGCCCTTCCGAAAGGGGGGGCCATGGTCTCGGTGCGAGCCGATGAAGCCCGGGTGCGGGCCGTATTGGATGGCGTCTCCCTGGCCGCTATCAACGGTCCGCAGAGCGTGGTGGTGTCCGGAGACGAGGCGGCGGTCGTGCAGGTGGCGGGCCGGCTGGAAGCTGAGGGGTTGGAGACGAAGCGCCTTACCGTGTCGCACGCGTTCCACTCGGCTCTCATGGACCCGATGCTGGTGGAGTTCGAGCGGGTGGCCTCCAGTATCCGATACAACCCACCTCGCCTGCCCCTGGTCTCGAACTTGACCGGGGCGCCGGCCGGCGACGAGGTGGCGACCCCGGCCTACTGGGTCCGCCACGTGCGGGAAGCGGTGCGCTTTGCCGACGGCATGCAGACGCTCGCTGCGCAGGGTATCGACGTGTTCC
>DASYBA010000038.1:0-2883 GCA_036501005.1 Candidatus Xenobia bacterium
TGGCGGCTCACCGCATGTCACGTCGACCCGGTAGGCGCCGCTCAAGTCCACCCGGGTAAACGCCGTCACGGGACGAGTCTCATGCTTGACCGTTCCCGACCCGACCAGTCCCGGCTTGCACCCTGCCAACAAGACCGCCACGGCAGGCACCCACCACCGTCTCACACCGGCGGCTTCCCCTTCAGGCCGGGCGTCTCCTCCCAGGCGTCAGTGCGGGACTTCCAGAGTGAACCCGCCAAGCTGGGTCTGGTCAGTGGGCTGGCCCCTCGAATCCACCAGGTGGATGACGTCTACGGTCAGACCGCCTTCTTTGTAGTAGAGACGGTCTCGGGCCCCCGCTAGAGATTCAGTACGGCTGGGCTCGCCCAGGCGAATCCTGATTCTTTCCACCGGGTCGCCGGCTTTCGCGATGAGCGCGCCACTGACTTCCAACTGGTCGCCGGGACCGACGCGTATCACCATGCCCGACTGGTCGACAAAGACCTTGAAGCCGTTATCGTACTCCATCGTCCCGCCGTCCTCATGGCGGGGGGCCCCCTTGCCAGCCAGCACGTCTTGGCGCGACATGCCAGCACTCACCCCGTGGATGCTCAGCGCCACCGTCGGGGCCTTGGGAGTGCAGCCGCACCACAGCAGTACGGCCACCAGGCAGGGGAGCAAGCGGGTGAACCGGGCTGACACTACTGATGCTATACACAATCTTAACGGCTTTTCCTGCACGCCCTCTGGGTGGGACAGGCCAGACGTATCGACAACGTCTTAGCATGCAGAGCAAACCGACATCATCCGCCGCAACGTCAGCGCGTGAACTGGGTGATGCGCTCCCGATTCTTGGCCATGTAGGCGCGGAACGACAGGTCGGCGGCCCGATACGCGGCATCGGCTCGGCCATAGGCCTGCTCCTGCAGCGAGGGGTTGGCCGTCATGGTGAGGGCGACCTTGTAGTTCTGGAACGCCAGGAGCAGGTCTTGATGCCCGGAGCGGAAGTCGTCGTCGGGCGTCAGGCTCTGGATGAGCGCCTCGGAGTCGTTCAGCTCGTCCATCAATTGCTGTGAAAGAAAGCCGCTGTGTGCCTTGGCGTCAGCGGCGATGACCTCGACCTGGTCGTGCAGCTTGCTGATGGCGTCGCTGTAGGCCTGCACCTGAAGATTCCAGGCTACGATGGGATCGACCTCGACCTCGACCGGAGCCGACGGCGTGGCGATGAGCAGAGCGCTGCTCACGACGTGTTCGGGGGCCTTGAGCACGAGGATGCTCTGGTTGCCCGCGGCGACCTGCACCTCCCGGCTGGCGTGGGCGGCGCCGTCTCCCGCCAGCCCGACCTTGCCGCTGACCACTGTCAAAGTCGAAGTCGTCTCGGCTTCTCGGCTGGCGTGCGCGACCTTGACGTCGAGCTCGGTGCCGAGCACCGAGGCGTGGCCGTGCGGCAGGGATATCCGATACGGACCGTGGTGCTGCTTCTGCATCTTGGCGAACACCTCGCCGTCCAACACGGTGAGGCCGCCGGCGGCAAACTGCACCTTGGTATCGATCTGCAGCTTGACCACCGATCCGTCCGATAGAAGCAGCGCCGCCCGACCGGTGTCGTCGGTGGCGACGACGTCACCGGCCTGGAGCACCTGGTGGACCTTGGCGGGGGCCGTCGAGCCGTGGTGCTGCACGGTCACGTTGCCGTAGACCCCGGTCACCATGACCACGCCAGCGCCAGAGGACCAGGACGGTGCGAGCGCCCCGGCCAGCAGCACGGCGAATCCAACGCTGGCGTATCTCATGCTTAACCTCCCAGCTTGGCGACGTCCTTGACCTTGAAAGGATTGGCCCCCGGCGCCGCTCGGCAGGTGCAGGTATCGTCGTCGACGCTGGTGACTTCAAGGGTGCCGACCGGACTATGCAAGGTCTTCAAACTGCCGTTGGTCGGATCGGTGATGGTGCGAGCCCGGGTCACCTGGAACTTCATGCCCCTCACCACGCCCTGCTTGGAGCCCACGTTGAGGGTGATCTGCGAGCCGGAGATGTCGATGATGGCCGCATCGATCCTGGTCTCTTCGACTTCCTTGAAGGAGATGGTCTCCATGGCCTGGCCGATCTGGTCCGCACAACTGCGCATGGCTTCGCCTAGCTTCGAGCTGGCGAACTCCTGGCTGCCTCCGCCGACCGCCACACCGGTGCCCGGGACCCAGCCGGAGATGTGGCTGCCGTTGGCCACTGCATCCGCCTGACCGCGCAAAGCGGCGCTGATCATGCCCGAGTTGACGTCGGTCACATGGACCTCCACAACGATGCGCACCCGCTTGCCGCCGCCCCCGACGGAGATACCGCCCCAACTTATGCCGCCCATGCCGGACTGCTTGACCTCGCCAAACTCGGTGACCGCACCCGTGACGATGTAGCGGATGCCCAGTAGCTTGCCGACCTGGGCTGCCGTCTCAGGCGTCACCTGGCCGCCGATGCCCAGGTTCTGCTCCTGGGCGATCTTGTCCAGGTTCTCGCGGTCCATCACCGCATAGCGGGGGGAGTTGGCCAGCACCGTGATGAGCGTCTCGGTCATGGCCTGCCCAGGGTCGAAGTCGCCTTCCCACCAGTGGTTGATGCCGGCCGCGGTCTTGAGGGGAAAGACCGCTATGCGCTTGGCCTTGGTCGGGTCATCCGCACGTGCAGCCTGCAGCACCAGCATCAGGAGCACTCCTACCATGCACGCTATGAACGGTTTTCTCACTGTGTCGTCCTCCTCGGGAAAAGTCAACCAGGGTTCGCTCGATTCTGCGACGTTCCTGCCGGCTCTTGACCCGGCACGGGGTCTGGCCTACCATGCACGGCATGGAGATGGACGAGTTGTTGCGGGCGGCCCGGGTTTTTGACGACCGGGGCTGGCTTCTGGGCACG
>DASYBA010000039.1:0-11137 GCA_036501005.1 Candidatus Xenobia bacterium
CCTCGACACCCTGGGGGTCAAGGACACCACTGGCCCGACCGTCGAGGAGTTCTCCATGGTCGGCCAGCGCCTGGGCAACTGGCTCCTGACCGACAAGCTGGGCAAGGGCGGCATGGCGGTCGTCTACAAGGCCATTCCACACGACTCCCTCAACACCGCCGAGGCAGTCGCCATCAAGGTCATCAATCGGGACAACTTGCAGAACCCGGAGAGCAAGGCTCGCTTCGAGCGAGAAGTTCGCATCGGCGCCAAGCTCAACCATCCCAACATCATCCGCATCATCGACTGGGACGTGGGCGGGCCCTACTACCTGGTGATGGAGCTGATCGACGGCTTCCCCATGCGAAAGCGGGTGCTGACCGACGGCATGGCCCCTCGGTTGGCCCTGGACCTCATGATGCCGGTTTTCGACGCCATGATCTACGCCCACGAACAGGGGGTGTGGCACCGAGACCTCAAGCCGGAGAACATCTTCATCTCTCGGGGCAACCGCCTGACGGTCATGGACTTCGGCATCTCTCGGCAAGCCACCGACGTGACCGTCACGGGCACCGACCAGATGCCGGTCACCCCGGGCTATATGTCGCCGGAACAGTTCAGTGGCAAGGGCGTGGCCGCCGCCAGCGACCAGTATACCCTGGGCATCATGATGTGGGAGCTCATCGTGGGCCACCGGCCGTTCGAAGACGATTCCCCGCTGGTGGTCGTCATGAAGCACGTCGGCACGCCTCTTCCATCCATGCGAGAGGAAAAACCGGACGTGCCGGAGGAGGTCGATTGGGTCATCGACCGCATGTGTTCCAAGGATCCGCTGCAGCGTTATCCGGACCTGCAGTCCGCCGTGCAGGCGCTGGAGGAAGCCATCCACTCTGGTTGACGGCACCGCCCGGCCGCCTCAGAGCCGGTCTCGAGGGGATTGAACCGCCGCCGGCAGCATGGTATCATACTCGGTATGATGCCACGATATAGAGTCATACGCATCGGTGGGTTGATCGGATTGTCTTCGGTGGTAATGGTCATTGCCATCGCCATCCTGGCCGCTTTCACGCTGGCCGCGACCTCGGTGTGTCACATCACCATGCTGAGCAAGGAGACCGCTCGCACGACTGCCCAGGACATGGCCGAGTCGGCGGTCGCCATGGCCTTGGCGCAAGTGCTGGAGAGTCCGCAGTCTCCCGATGGCGGCGGTCATCAGACCTTTGTCGTGGAGCCTGGGCACGCCCTCACCGATGGATCCTGTAATGGTTCTACGTTCAACGCCAACTCGTTCTCCCTGTCCGGTGTCGGCAGCAACTGGCAGCCCGCTCCGCCTCCCAATGGGCAGCCTTCGGCCTTTGGCGTGGCCACTTTCACCAACCCCTTGACCTATGAAGGGTTCAGCGTTCCGTGGTCGACCAACGCGTGGAGCACGGCTAGTCCTTTTGTTTCCAACACCCCTCCCTGCAAGACCTGTGACGTGCCGGGCTACCCCGTCACCTTGCACGAGCCTCTGGGTACGGTGGGGTCGTTTGCCAACCCCAACAACAAGGTCAAGCGCGATCATATTCGCGTCATCGGCTTCGGCGCGGTGGGCAACGAGAAGCGTGCGGTGGTCGTGGAGATCTGGTTCCCCCCCTTCCCGTGGGTGGTGGGGGCGTCAGGACCCATCATTACCAACAATCGAATGTGCGTCAAGGGCGTGATCTGCGGGAACAAACCCAATTTCGCCTGCCCCAACAACGCGGCGCCCGGGAGCCTTCTCACCAATGGCAAGTGCAACCCGGCGCTCACGCTGAGCAACTGTAGCATCATCTCGGGGTGCGCCCGCGTGGGGGGCCGGGCGCTGATCTCCGGGAATGCGACGATCGACGGCTGCCTCATCCAATGCGCGACGCCGATCCCCCTCCCCCAGATCTGTATCTGCACCAAGGTGCAGCAGATCGCCGGATTGACGTGCATCAAACCGTGCTTCCCGACCGGCTGCAAGATCGATCACGCCTGCTACCTGGGATCTGGCGGCATCGGCAAGGCCGTTTTCGGCGGTTGCTGCCGCCAGTACTACATTGGCACCGGAAAAATGTGCCTGGGCGCGATCGTTCTCAATAATGCGGCCATCGTCGATGCCAACTTGACCACGGGAGACACTGGTCTGGGGTGCGGTCTTAGCTGTGTGAAAAGGCATTGGGTATGGTGCCCTTGTGCCTCTCCCACGATCGTTCCCATTCCCACTACGATTCCCGTTCCGACCTGTTATCCCACTTGCGGGCTGAAAGGCCATTGGATTTACTGCTGTTGTAAATGTGGTACTCACGTCACCGGGAACCGCCATTGGTGTTTCAAATCTGCTGTCAAATGTAAGGCCTGCCTCACGCTAGCGAAGGTCACCGGATATGGGCTCATCGTGTCGCAGGGGAATGTCACCATCACCTGTGGGGCCTGTTTGTCGAGCTGCTGCAAATACGCCTGTCCCAACTACGGTGTGGCTGTCCTGGCCAACGGATGTATCAACGTGCTCGGCAAGGGCACCTGTTCATACTTTCAAGGTCTGTTGTACACCCGGGGCAACCTGAAAGCCAAGCAGATCACCATCCTTGGAGCGTTCATCGCCAACGGGGTGTCGCCGTGCTGTGCGAATCAGGCGCAGGCCACCAAGTGCACTGGGCAGATGTGCCTGACGTGCGTGACCGTCGTCGAAAACGAGTGCGTCACCTGCGTCTCTCTCAAAATGATTTCGCCCAAATGCGCCGGGCAAACCCTGGTCTTCGCCCAAGGGGTCGCCTGCTGCAGCGCGTGGGGGGCACTGGGGTGTTGCAGCAAGTGCGGGGGAGGATGGCAGGGCTCCGGATGCGGCCACTGCGTCCCCGCTCCCATTGCGGTGCACGTCTTCCTCACCCCCAACGGCGGGACACTTTGCAATCCCACCTACCGCCTGTGCATCCCGACGGTGGGTGGGGAATGCATATCTCTCAAGTGTACCTGCACGACAGGAAACTGCACGGTCGTCTGCAAGGCGCTGCGACGCTACGTCAAGTGCCACACCGCCGTCTCGGGGGGCTCGTGCTGCTGCCATCTCTTCAGTTGCGCGTGCTACTCGAATGCCAAGGCGGCCATCAAGAGCCAGCTCATGCATCTCATCCAGACGGGAAAGATCTGCAAGACGGGACAGCACTGCAAACGCGCCCTTTGCTGTTGGGGCGTGGGGCGCAACACCTTCGTCGGGCTGTCCGACAAGGCTCGTGTCATCCTTTGGCAGCCCATCCAGCTTTGAACATAAAGGGAAGAAGGTAGCTATGAGAACCAGGGTTCTATCGGCGTTGGCCATGCTGTTGGTGGTCGTCACGTGCGCGGCGTGGGCGGACGGTTTCGACCCCAACAAGAAAATTGACCGGAGTCAGATGGGCAACCCTGGCGACTACGCGGCGGCCAACGTGCCCGCAGGTTGGCAAGACCTCGGCCCGACCCCCCAGCGGGGGGAGCTTCTCCACTGCGTGTCCCACGTGATCGACAAGGACCACGCGACCCAAGCCCGCATCAACATCCACGTAGCCCCGAACACCATGGGCGTCACTCCCGACAACATCAAGAATCCCGAAGGGTTCTTTCCAGCCGCGAAGATGCAGCAGTTCGAGAAGGACCACTTTGTCGCTACCCACTTCACTCTCGGCGGCAACAACCCGGGGCTCCGGGTGGACCTGGAGACCAAGGAGGGGCGGCATAACGTGCAAGCCTTTGTGCTGCTGACCGATTCGAACCGGCTGCTGGTTTTCAGCGGTAGCGCCCCGATCCCGGAGTGGCCGAAATACCAGGCTGCCATTGAGGGGTGCCTGAACAACATCGAGGTTAAAGCGAAAAGGCAGTAGCTTCAGGCAGAATAAAGAGAACCGCGCGAGCGGTTCTCTTTTGTTTTCAGGGGGTGCCACCGCTAGGTCAGAACAATCGGCTTTCGAGGGAAGAAGCGGGTGAGGCGCAGGAACTGCTTTTCGTACAGTTCTCGAACGACCGCGGCCACGACGACGATCACCACCAGCTCGGCGATCAAGTGGATCACCACGGCCACAAACCAGTTGCCGGTGCGTTGAAAGAACCAGACCACCGGCATCACTCGGTCCAGGATGGGGACGATCAGGTAGTGCAATAGATAAATGCCGTAGGTGTTCTTGCCGACAAAACGCACCCACCGGGTTTCCAGCACCCGGGTGTGGCGGGGCAATTTGCCCTCCAGCAGGAGAAACCCGTAGGTGGCGGAGGTCAGGTCGAGCGCCGACAGCCCGAAAGTGTCGAGCTTATGGATGCGGAACCATGCCGGTCCGGCCATCATGAAGCATGTCGCCATGCTGGCCATACCGAACAACAGCAGGGGACGCGCCACCGCCAGAAACCGAGCGTTCAATACCGGATCCTTCATGATCTGGGCCAGGAGGCAGCCGTAGGCAATGGCGTCCATGCGGCACAGCGTGTTGACGTACACCACGTAGCCAGCGTCGAGGGTGATCAAGTACCAGCGGATGCAGGGACTGATGAGGATCATCGCGGTAGTGATACGGAAAAGGCCCTTGCGACTCAAAAAGAAGACCAGCAGGGGCCACGTCAGATAGAAGTGCTCCTCAACCGCCAGAGACCAGCAATGCCCGAGGTTCAGCAGGCCCCCGTGCCAGCCCCCCACGTTGAACAGGTTCTGCAGGTAGAGCCAAAGGTCGATCTGATTGCTTTGGAGTCTTTGCAGGGCCGGCGTATTGAACGGCAGGAAGTGCGGCAGCACCAGAAATATCACCGCCAGAATGCCGTAGTACAAGGGGAATATCCTGAGCATGCGACGGACATAGAAGTTGCGGAAATAAATGCCGGCCGGCTCGTCCTTGCTGTCCAGGAGGATGCGAGTGATGAGGAGCCCGGAGGTCACGAAAAAGAAGTCGATACCGATCCACGTCGATTGCAGACCCAGCCACAAGGCCTTCATGGCGCCAGAGTCTTCCATCACGACATGGTGACGGTAGGCGGTGTACCAGAGGAAATGGCCCGCACACACCCCGAGGATGCCGACGCCTCGCCCGCCGTCGAGCACCTTGTACCGCAGGCCGTCTTCCTTATCCGTCAATAGCGATCATCATCCGGCGCCCCAACCCACCTGTCCTGCGCACAGGTCGCCGAGGGCCGTGGGCAGAAATATCGGCGTCGATGAGAAGACCGGGTGCGGCCGCATGGATGGTCGCCGTGGTCGCGCTGGGGCTGGCGTGTTTGGCCAGACACGACGGGGGCCGGCCAGCGGTCGCCACGCCGACGCCCGTCAGCATGGTGCGGTTGCTCCGGCAGCTCGCCGCCAACACGCCACCCAGCCGGTTCCCCTACGCCAACGAACAGCGGGCCGCCATGCTGGCCAGGCGCCTCTCAGCGAGCCCCGACCCGCATCAGCGCATGACGCTGGAGCGCCGCTACATCCTGGAGCTGTCTCGCAGTGGCCACTGTGACGAGGCCGTCAAGCAGTGCCAGCGGCTGCGCGGGGAACTCAAGGCTGCGTTGGGACACGTCCCATGGGCCGACCAGGCCTGGCTCCTGGAGAACGAGGTCGCCGCCGACCTGCGGCTGGGCGAGCTGCAAAACTGCTGTGCCAACAATAACGCGGATTCTTGCCTGATTCCCATCCGAGGCCGCGGGGTGCACACCATCAAAGACGGGTCGCAACGGGCCATCCGTTGCCTGCTCCGGCTCCTGGCCCACAATCCGAAGGACCTCACTTCGCGTTGGCTGCTCAACCTGGCGTACATGACCATCGGCCAGTATCCCGCCAAGGTGCCGGCACAATGGCTGATCGAGCCCGCCCGGTACGGCTCGGAGTACCCGCTTCCGCGGTTCTACAACGCGGCGCCGGAACTGGGGCTGGCGGTGCAAAACAACTCCGGCGGCGCCGCCATGGAAGACTTTCGAGGCTCTGGCAATCTCGACGTGATGGTATCGAACGCCGCCCTGGACGGCCAGCTCCGTTACTTCCGGAACAATGGTGACGGAACCTTTACCGAGCGCACCCAGGAGGCCGGCCTGCTGGGCGAGACGGGCGGGCTCAATCTCATCACGACCGACTACAACAACGACGGCCGACCTGACGTGCTCATCTTGCGGGGCGGCTGGTTCGGCCGGGCCGGCCACCTGCCCGTATCGCTGCTCCGCAACAACGGTGATGGCACGTTTACCGACGTCACCATGCAGTGCGGGCTCATCAAGCACATGGCGCCGACGCAGACCGCGGTGTGGTTCGACTACAACGGCGACGGCTGGCTCGATCTGTTCATCGGCAACGAGTCGAGGCCCGGCGACCCGTCGCCGTGTGAGCTGTGGCGCAACAATGGCGACGGCACCTTCACCGACGTCACCGCGGCTTGCCATCTCGACATCCGGCGTTACGTCAAAGGCGTGGTCACCGCCGACTACGATCGCGACGGCCGTCCCGATCTCTATTTGTCGTGCCTGGATGGCCCGGGCATGCTCCTTCATAACGATGGTCCGGCGACCTCCGATCCCTCGCCCCGGGCGCCGTGGCGCTTCACCGACCGGGCCCAGGCCGCGGGGGTGAACCTGCAGCGGCACACCTTCTCCTGCTTTTTCTTCGACTATGACAACGACGGATGGCCCGACCTGTACGTGGGAGGGTACACCCGGATCGACGTGGGTCAGATTGCCGCCGACTACCTTGGACTGCCCGCCCAGGGTGAACGCCCCCGGCTGTATCACAATAACCACGACGGCACGTTCACCGACGTCACGGCGGCCGCGCACCTCAACCACATCATTCCAGGCATGGGCATCAATTTCGGCGATCTCGATAACGACGGATGGCTGGATTTCTACGTGGGTACCGGCAATCCCGACCTCACCGCGTTGCTTCCCAAGCGCATGTTCCGCAACGCTGAGGGCCGCTATTTCCAGGAGGTGACCGCATCTGGCGACTTCGGCCACCTGCAGAAGGGGCACGGCATTGCTTTCGGAGACCTCAACAACAACGGCCAGGAGGACGTGTTCATCGAGCTGGGCGGCATCTACAGTGGCGACAAGGCCAACAACGCCCTGTTCGTGAATCCCGGCAATCGCCATCACTGGGTGACCCTCGAGCTGGAAGGGGTCAAGTCCAATCGATGCGCCCTGGGGGCCGAGACGTGTGTGACGGTGACCACCCCCGGAGGCGAACGGCACATCTACCAGACGGTGGGCTCCGGCGGCAGCTTCGGATGCAATCCGTTTCGCCAGCACTTTGGCTTGGGTGATGCGACGGCCATCCGGCGGATCACCATCCACTGGCCCGCGTCCGGCTTGACGCAAACTATCACCCACGTCGGCATGGACGGCTTCTGGAAGATTCGGGAAGGCGATACGAAAGCCGTGGCGAGGCCACACAAGGTGTTTCCGCTGCCCGGTCAGAGGCGTACCTCCGAGCGGCTGCGGAGCTGGGTCAGGTCGTAGTCTTCCAGCTCCCAGCCCCCTTTCTCCCCGGGCAAGAGCAGCATGAAGCCGTCCTGGTCTGGCTTGCCGAACAGCCCCACCGGACCGGGGAGGTCGAGGGGAACCTGCTGGAAGTCCGACCACCCGTCTCTAACCTCGTGGCTCAGGATGAGGCCCGGCCGAGGCGAACGGTTCAGCCGGGCGAGCACCGGTTGCCCATCCAGCATGAGCGCCGTCCACCAGCCATCCGCCTGCACGGCGGGCTGCCACCGAGGGTCTTTCTCGTTGGCCACGCCAAAGTGATAGTAGATGGTCCCCTGGTAGAAAGCGAACGCATGCAGCAGCCGACCAGAGGCGAGCAGACGGACGTCTCCGCGGACCCCGGACGGGACGTCGAATGGCGTGGTCCAGCGCCAGCCTTGAGGATCGAGCACGGCCAGGACGGGCTCGCCATCGCCGAGCACCACCATGGCCGGCCGCCTGTTGTGCACGACGGGGAGACTGAGGCCTGCAACTGCCTGGGGAATGTCCACGCGCGTCCCGCCCGGATACTGGACGGCTTGTAATGGAGACAGCATCCAGATGCCGTCTGCCGCGGCCACCAGTCGGGTGTCCGGCGGGACGGACGCGACGGGTATCACCCCGTTCCCGGGTTGTACCCGCACCAGCCGACCTGCCGTGATGAGGTAGAGATCACGGTGCCACACCACGCCGTCGGTCCAGAACGGGGCGTAGGGCCGTGCCCCCCAGAGTCTCCACCCCGCCAGGACGAGAAGTCCGACGAGCAGCAGACCGCCCAGTCTCCACCGGCGGGCCGACGTCACGGCTGCCAGGGATGGGTCGCCACCACGCCCCGGCCCTGCACGACCGTGACACGCCCGGCCGCCAGCCGGCCCAGCACCTCCCGCGCCGGGCTGCCGGGCCACTGGACGGCGACGTCGTCTGCATCGCGGGCCGCGCCCAGCCCGAACAGCAAGGGCAGTTGCGACTGGGAGCAGTAGGAGGACCCGCTCTTGACCCATTGGTGCTGGGGCCGGCCATCGGCGGTCAGGTAGACCTGGGCTCCGATGGCGCTGCGGTTGGAGGTGGTGCCCTGCAAGGTCAGCTCCAGCGCGTGTCGGTCGGGCAGGCCGAGGTTCCGATACAAGTGAGCGGCGCCTACGTTGGGCGTGATGACGAAGTCGGCCCAGCCCCGCCCGGTGCTGTCGGCCCAGGCCGCGCCACGGCCGACCAGCGGCGTGGTCAGACCGGACCGGGCGGCCACGTCGTCAAACGTCCCATCGCCGGCATTGTGGAAGAGCAGGGGAACCTCGGCATAGGTGATGTTGAGGAAGTGCTTGAAGCGGCTGTCCAGCATGCCGTTGGCGACCAGGATGTCCGGGCGACCGTCCAGATCGTAGTCGAAAAAAAAACAGCCGAACCCTGAAAACAACCGACTGGGCTCACCCACCCCGCTGCGGGCCGCCACGTCGAGGTATTCGCCATGGGGGGTCTGGCGGGCCAGGCTCAACATCTCCGTCGGCAGGTTGGCGACGACGACGGCCGGACGATCATTGCCGTCGAGGTCGGCGAAGTCGGCGCCCATGCCGCTGTGGGCCTTGCCGCCCTCGGCGGTGGCCAGGTTGCGATGCAGACCTTCCTCGGTAAACGTGCCGTTCTTCTGGTTGACGAAGTAGAAGTTGGGCACCAGGTCGTTGGCCACGAAAATGTCCGGCCACCCGTCCGGCCGCATGAGCACCGCCACTCCCAGGCCTTTGCCGGCCTTGTCGATACCGGCCTTGTCGGTGACGTCTTCAAAGCGCCCGTTCCCCAGGTTGTGAAAGAGGCGTGAAGTCTGCCCCGGATAGGATTCCGGGCTGTTGTATCCGCCCCGCGTGCCCTGGGTGGGGGGGAGGAAGAAGTTGTGGGCGGGCGTCCATTTCACGTAGTACGTGACGAAGATGTCCAGCAGGCCGTCGTTGTCGTAGTCGACGAACGCGGCACTGGTGCTCCACGGCACCGCATCCGCGAGACCTCGTACTCCGGCCGGGTCGGTGACGTCCTCGAAATGACCCTGGCGATTGTGAAAAAGCCGGTTGCCGGTCAGGGTGGTGACGAAGAGATCGGCCCAGCCGTCGTTGTCGTAGTCGCCCACCGCCACGCCCATGGCGTACATGTCGACGGCGAGCCCGACCTCGCGGGTGACGTCGGTGTAGGTACCGTCGCCATTGTTCCGATACAGGGCCGGCCAATGCGCCCCGCGGCGGTGGCCGCGAAAGTCCGTGCCGTTGAGGAGGAGAAGGCTTTGCCGGCCGCTGTTGTCATAGTCGATCCAGGCGCACCCGGAGCCCATGATCTCCGGCATGTAGCGCCCGCCGAAGCTGCCCCGATAGTGCTTGAAGTGAATGCCGGCCTCCTCCGTGGCGTCCTTGAACAGCAGGTTGGGGGCGGGGAGGTGGACGGGAGAGGAAGACGGCGAGGGCGACGGTTCGGGGCGTGCCCGGCAAGAGGTCAGCCAGGCCAACCCCAGCAGGAGCACGGCCAGCAGGGCTTTGTTCATCTAGGCCGTCGACCCGATCGGCGATATCACCGACTCGGCAGGGGCGTCCGATACGGCCAGGACAATGGGCTTGCGAGGGAAGAAGCGGTTGAGACGGAGGAACTGCTTTTCGTAGAGCTCGCGGATGGTGGCGGCCACCGCCACCGTCACGGCCAACTCGACGATCTGGTGGGCCACCACGGCCAGAAACCAGTTGCTGACGGTCTGCAGGAACCAGGCCACTGGCACCAGTCGATCCAACGTGGGGAGGATCAGGTAATGCAGTAGATAGATGCCGTAGGTGTTCTTGCCGACGAAGCACAGCCACCGGGTTTGAAGGAGCCGGGTATGGAGGGGCAATTGGCCCGCCAGCACCAGAAACGTGTAGGCGCAGGAGGCCAGGTCCAGTGCCGCCAGTCCGAAAGTGTCGAGCTGGTGGAAACGAAACCAGGCGGGACCGCCGACCACGAAGCATGTCGCCATGCCCGCCAGTCCGAAGAGCAGCAGGGGACGCGCCACGGCCAGAAACCGGGCCTTCAAGGCCGCATCCTCCAGGATGAGGGTCAGGAGGCAGCCGTAGGCAATGGCGTCCATGCGGCACAGTGTGTTGACATAGACGACGTTGCCCCAGTCGATAGTGACCAGGTACCAGCGGATACAGGGACAGATGAGGATCATGCCCGTGGTGATGCGAATGAGGCCCTTACGGCTGAAGAAGTAGACCAGCAGGGGCCACGTCAGATAGAAGTGCTCCTCGACCGCCAGAGACCAGCAGTGCCCAAGGTTCAGCAGGCCCGAGTGCCAGCCCCCCACGTTGAACAGGTTCTGCAGGTAGAGCCAGAGGTAGATCTGATGGCTCTGCAGTCTATGCAGGGACGGCGTATTGAACGGCACATAGTGTGGCAGCACCAGGAATATCACGGCCAGGATGCCATAGTACAAGGGAAAGATCCTCAGCACCCGGCGCCCATAGAAGTTGCGGAAATACAGGCCGGCCGGGTCATTCTTGCTGTCCAACAGAATGCGGGTGATGAGGAGCCCGGAGACCACGAAAAAGAAATCGATGCCGATCCAGGTCGATTGGAGACCCAGCCAGAGGGCCTGCATGGGGCCAGAGCTTTCGACCACCAGCGAATGAAAGCGGACGGTGTACCAGAGATAATGCCCCGAACAGACCCCGAGAATGCCGACGCCTCGCCCACCGTCGAGGAC
>DASYBA010000040.1:0-7647 GCA_036501005.1 Candidatus Xenobia bacterium
CCGCAATGAAGTCTCCAAGATTGTTGAAGAAGTCCTCAAGCAATACCTGAACAAGAGCGCCCTCGACGGCGTCAAGCCGCAGCGGGGCATCTTCGCGACCATGGACGACGCCGTGGCGGCGGCCAAGGACGCCCAGCGCAAGCTGATGGCCTTGTCGCTGGAGAAGCGATACGAAATCATCGCCGCCATGCGCGCCACGGGCCTCCAGCACGCCCGCCACCTGGCCGAGATGGCAGTCGCGGAGACGGGCCTGGGACGGGTCGAAGACAAGATCAACAAGATCACGCTGCAGTGCAAGAAGACGCCGGGGCCCGAAGACCTGGAACCGCGGTCCTGGACGGGCGACAAGGGCTTTACCCTGGAGGAGCGGGCGCCGTTTGGCGTGCTCGGCTCGGTCACGCCGGTCACCAACCCGGCCGCGACCATCATCAACAACAGCATCAGCATGATTTCGGCCGGCAATTCGGTGGTCTTCAATCCGCATCCGTCGGCCAAACGCGTCTGCCAACGCAGTATCGAATTGTTGAATGAGGCCATCGAGCAGACGGGGGGGCCGCCCAACGTCATCACGACGATTGAAGAGCCCAGCCTGGAATCGTCGGGAGTCCTGATGAAGCATCCCGGTATTCGGGTGCTGGTCGTGACGGGCGGTCCATACGTCGTGAAAGCAGCGATGGCGTCGGGTAAGAGGGCTATCGCGGCCGGGCCTGGCAATCCCCCGGTCCTGGTCGACGAGACGGCGGACATTCGCAGGGCGGCTCGGGACACCCTGGCCGGGCACGCGTTCGACAACAACGTCATGTGTACGTGCGAGAAGGAAGTGTTCGTGGTCGACCGGGTCTTCTCGGACTTCATCCAGGAGATTCGGGCCGTCGGTGCGCACGAACTGACGCCGTTGCAGCTCGATCAGGTCGTGAAGACGGTGGTCAAGCCAGGGGCGCCGGGCGAGCGGTCATCGATGGTCAAGGACTTCGTGGGCAAGGATCCGTCGATCATCGCCCGCGCCGCTGGCTTTGAAGTGCCGGCGGGCACCCGCACGCTCCTGGCCGTGGACGTCCCCCAGGATCACCCGCTGGTGCAGTTGGAACAACTCATGCCGGTCCTCCCCGTGGTCCGCTGCCGCACCTGGGAAGAGGGCATGCAGTGGGCCATTCAGGCGGAGCACGGCTACTGCCATACGGCCATCATGCACTCCCGCAACGTCGAGGCCATGAGCGTCATGGCCAAAGCGGTGTGCGTATCGCTGTTCGTGAAGAACGGGCCGAATTATGCGTCGCTGGGGTTTGGCGGCGAGGGGCCCACCACCATGACCATTGCGGGGACGACCGGCGAGGGCGTGACGTCGGCCCGCATCTTCACCCGCCCCAGGCGCTGCACCATGGTCGAACTGTTCCGTATCGTCTGAAGCCCCCCGAGTGTCGGTATCCAGCCACCTGAAGCGATATGGGCCGCTGGTCCTGGCAGCGTTGCTGGGGCTGGGGGTGCGGTTGTTGCCCGCGGGCCAGAGCCTGGGCGGCGACGACGGCGTATCGCTGTACTACTGCGGCAAGGATTGGGCGACCATGTTCCAGCGGATGGCGGTCTCGGGAGAACCTAACCCGCCGCTCTATTTCATGTGGCTGCACGCCTGGCTGCTGGCCCTCGGGCCGCACCTGGCCATGTCAGAAGTGTGGCTGCGAATGGCGTCCATCGTGTGGGGCGTGCTGACGATTCCCGTGGTCTGGGCGGTCGCTGGGGAAGCCCTGGGCGAGACGGAAGCGAACATTGCCGCCCTCTTCATGGCGGTCTGCTCGTTTCACGTGGAATTCTGCGAGGAGCTCCGCATGTATGCCATGCCGACGTTGTGGGCGGCGCTCGCCATGTGGGGCGTCTGGCGGCTGCCGCAGGATGGGGGATGGCGGTATGCCCTGGGGGCGGTGTTGTGCGTCTACACGCACTACCTGACTGGATTTCTGCTCCTCGGGCTCCATTTGATTGTTCTGTTGAAGCGGGACTACCCGTGGAAACGGTTGCTGCTGATGGACCTGGTGGCGACCGTCGCCTTCGCGCCGTGGCTACCGCACGTGCTGGCGCAGTCGGGGGACTCGGCATATTTTGGACTGCGGGGCCTGCCGCCCGGGGCGTGGTTCCCGGAAGTGCTGTGGCAGCTTTCTTTCGGGTGGGCGTGGCCGCTGCCGTTGGCGGGCTGGGGCCATCAGGGACTGGCTCCAGTGAAGTGGGTGGGCGTGGCCGTGCTGGCGGGGGCCATCTGCCTGGGACTTCGGCGCCGGAAAGAGGCGGATGGCATCGTCGCAGCCTGGCTGGGGGGCGCCATGGCCTTCTCGCTCTTTTCGATATGGGGCATCAGCCGGTTCACCCACGAACGGATCTTCGAATACAAGTACTTCTGCATGTTGACCCCATGCCTGGCCGT
Source organism: Candidatus Xenobia bacterium (assembly GCA_036501005.1). GTDB lineage: Bacteria > Vulcanimicrobiota > Xenobia > RGZZ01 > DASYBA01 > DASYBA01. Next base: position 2,414 of record DASYBA010000040.1, read on the forward strand.
GCTGGTGGGATGGGCATTGCCTCGCCTGAGGAAGCCCTTCGGCTGGGCCATGGCGGTGGTCCTGTTCGGCATGAACCTCTACAGTCTATCGCTTTTGAGCTTCGATCCGGCGCTGGGCCAAGCCGACTGGCGGGGGGCATGTCAATATCTGGCCAAGGAGGTTGGAGCGGGCGATGAGATCCTGGCGCAACCTGGCATGTATGCTGGGGTGATGTCTTACTACCTCAGCCAGTATCGATTACCTCAGGGCGTTCGACTGAATCCCACCAACGAGATGCCGCAGGACACGGTGGTTGCGAAGCACGTGTGGACGTGCGTGGCGCCGTATCATCCCATGGCGCTGCAGCATTCGACGGATGCCTGGCTGGAGCACGCCGGATACCGCGCGGGCTCCCTGCCCCCGGTCGAATACGGCAATTTCTTCCCGGCCAACGCCATCCGGGTGCAGGACTGGCAACGCTAAGGCTTCTACTGGCAGAAAAATTGACTGGTTGTCAACCGATCGGCTATACTACCCTAAAAGTACGCTATGGGGGCTATTGTGAAGCGTTTGAATGTCTTGAGCTTTGGCCTGGGCGCCGCCGTCATGGTGGGCCTGTGTGCCTCACCCACCTGGGCCATACCCATCCTGGCCACCAGCAGCGCGGGGTTCTGCCCGGCCGACACCGTCGTGTGCTTCTCTACCGTCCCAACCAGCTCGGGCGCGGTCACGCAGTGTCTCGGTAGCGGCGTCAGCGTTACAACTCATGGACTCGGGGTGATCAACTACTCAGGCGGTTGGAACGTCAGCCCCAACGCTGCCTGGTCCGGCCGACCTTTGATCGGGGAGAATGCGTGCGGTGCCACATCCACACCGCCCATCGTCTTCAAGTTTGCAACTCCCGTCTCTCAGGTAGGGGGCTGCATGACCTACGACCCCAGTTTCGGCGGCTGCACCCACCTGATCGCCTTGAACTCGTCATGCGTCGTCCTGACCGACATCGACCTGAATACCTCTGCCTGTGGTAAAATCTGCACCGCGGGTTGTCCCACCAACTCAGGCGCATTTCGCGGCTTCACTGACAGCACGGCTGAAATCAGCTCTTTCGAGATCGTCGGCGGAGTCCCGGCCATCGGCCCAAGCCTCACCTTCGGCCCAGCCGTGGCGGCCGCGCCGGAACCGCCGCTCCCTCTCATCCTGGGCTCGCTCTTTGGCGTGGCCGCCCTGCGAAAGTTCCTGGGAACGTAAGCCTCTCGAGGAGGTCCCCCAGGTCCAGGTCTCATTGCAAACAGCGAGTCATCTGTAACGTTCCTATTGCGTTACAACGGGCGATGTAACGCGATAGAGAAGTTACAGCCGATACCCGCCCCAACCGACATCTTGGGAGACAGTTGGACGACGGCGGAAGTCGGCAGGTTGTAGCCGCGCCGGGGCCGTATGCCAAGCCGCATGAGCCCCTTCACGCACCTCTTCGCCACCTGGGTTGTTGCCGACGCGGCTGGGTTGAAGGGCCGAGAGCGGGCTGTTGTTGCTTGGTGCGGGGTCCTCCCCGATCTCGACGGCCTCGGCGCTCTCGTCGACATCGCCACGCATGGCCGCACCGACTGGTACACCGCCTACCACCACGTCTTGTTGCACGGCCTCTTTGGCGCGCTGCTCATTTCGACGCTCCTGCTGCCCTGGGCCCGACGCCTGGGCGTCTGGCTGGGATGTGTCCTGGCCATTCATGGCCACCTGCTTTGCGACCTGGTGGGCTCCCGGGGCCCACTGGGAGAGATCTGGCCGATCTACTATCTCGGCCCGTTCTCCTTGACGCCGGGCTGGAGCCTGTCATGGCAATGGGCCCTGAACGGGTGGCAGAACGTGCTTTTCACTGTTCTCCTGATGATCTGGATTTTCCGACAGGCGATCGTCGCCGGCGAATCGCCGGTGTCGTTGGTCAGCCGTCCTGCCGATCGGGTGTTCGTGTCTAGCCTGCGCGCCCGATTCCTGCGCCCCGAGGCGCGACCGCTAGAAAAAAACCTGTAACGCTCCTATCGCGTTACAAAACCCGTTGCAACGCGATAGAAACGTTTCACTTCCGTCAACTCGATGCCGAGGTAGTGGCCGCTGGTGGATTCGATACCGGGGTCGGGACGTGGCCCAGCCCCACCAGGACGACGCCGAAGCAGATGACCAGCACGCCCATCCACGACAGCCAGCTCACGCCCTCGTGAAAAATGAACTGCCCCATCAGGACCACCACGATGTAGCTGATGCTGATAAACGGATAGGCTAGCGAGAGGCTGGTTTTCGATAGCACGGCCAGCCAGAAAACGGTCGCCATGGCATAGCAGATCAAACCGATGAACACCTTCGGCTTGAAGAACATCAAGACGATCTGGGGCCCCATCTCTACGACCTGGTCCTTCATGCCAGCCTTGAAGAAGTACTGACCGACCGAGCCCAGCGAGATGGAGATGAGGATCAGGACGAAGACCTTGGGTGTCACGCGTGGATCCTTTCGAAGTTGTTACACCTTCTTCTGGGTGTTTCGACCCTCACCCTCTCGCAGGGGGAAGCCGCGGGACATGGAACCGGTCCAGCGCTGGAGGAGTAGATATTTGAAACTGAAGGTTCTTGCCGGATTGGCAGTGCTGATGCTGGCTGGCCGCCCGGCCCACGGCTCGTATCCCGGCAGCGAAGAGAAGGTCGTGGCCGCGGTCAAGAGGATCAGGCCCAGCGTGGTCTACATCGTCACCAACCGGGAGGACGGCCACCTGCCGGCCATCGGCTCCGGGCTGGTGTTCAGCTCCGACGGGGTGATTCTCACCAACAACCACGTCGTGCGCCGCGCCCAGACCATTCGGGTCTACCTGAACAGCGGGACGCACTACAGCGCGCGCATCCTGGCCGCCTCGTCGGCGCACGATCTGGCGCTCCTCAAGATCGATGCGACCGGGTTGTCGCCCGTGCGGTTTGGCGACTCCGACCGGCTCGAGCCCGGGCAGTTGGCCATCAGCATGGGGTCGCCCATGAAGTTCCGCTTCTCCGTCAGCGTCGGGTGCATTTCGGGCTTGCAGCGCCAGCAGCAGACCCGCGAGGTCCGCTTCGACGACCTCATCCAGACCGACGCCGCCATCAACCCGGGCAGCTCGGGCGGGCCGCTCCTCAATTCGAACGGCGAGGTGATCGGCATCAACACGCTGGTGTACACGGGCGACCCCCAGTACCCGCAGGTCCACCCCTACGGCATCGCGTTCGCCATCCCATCCAATATTGCCAAGCGGGTGGCGCAGGATTTGATGGCCCGCAAGCCGGCGGATAGCGATCTCCATCCCGTCCTCGGCGTCGACGGCCACACCCTCGGCTCGGACGAGGCTGAAAACCTGGGCCTGAACATTCGCAGCGGCGTCTTTGTCGAGAGCATCCAGCCCGAGACCCCGGCCGCGAGCGCGGGCATGAAGCCGAAAGACATCATCAGCAAGGTCAACGGCAAGGTGGTGCGCAGCATTGACGAGTTGAAGACCATGATCGACGCCATGAAGGCCGACGAGACGGTAGAACTGGGCGTGTGGCGGGGCGGCAAGCTGATGTTGATCAAGGTCCACCTGGAGGCTTCTACCAAAGGTGATACCTGATCCAGGTCTGTGGCCGGAGCAGGCACGGCCGCAGTGGCGGCCGTCTCGGCATCCCGCCCAGGGCGATCTTTTTACCGCCTGGCCGCTCCAACTGGCGCGTACCGTCGGGGGCGACCCCATGCTCCTGGCCGTCCAGGTGCGGGACGCCATGCTCCCCTTGCCTGCCCATATCGCTCAAATCGAGGTGGCTTCCCCAGGCTTCTTGAACGTGTTCCTCAGCCCCGCCGAGGTCTTGCGCGCCGAGCTGGAACGAGACGAGGGACTGGAGGGCCTGCCTCCCCGCCTTCTGCAACGAGGCGCCGGCACGCTCCGCATGGCGGCGCAGCGGGGACTGTGGCCCCTGCCAGGAGCCCAGGTCGCCGAACACCGGCTGGTACTGCCCCAGGAGCAGGCGCTGCTCCGCCAGCTTCGCCTGGCCTCCTCCGACGCGCACTGGGTGCGCACGACGGAGCGACTGTTTGACGCCTTCCATGCCCGGGTCGCCGTGCTGGCCATGGAGCCGGAGCTCGCCCAAGCCCGGTTGGCACTCCTGGTCGCAACCCTTCGCCGCCTGGCCCGCGCCCACCGGACGCCCGCCGTGAAGGATTTTACACATGCATCGTCTAACGACCCCAAGCCCCATGAAGCTTCTGGCTGCGGGCAATCCACGACAGGAGGGACACCGGGGTGAGCGTGCGGGCCGTCAAGGAAAAGATACCGGTCATTCTGCTGACTACCACGTATCGGTTGGAAGGCGAGCTGCACGTCGTTCCGGGCGGTCGCCTTCTAGACGAGATCAACAAGGAACGAGATTTCATTCCCATCACCAACGCGACCGTCTATGACGTCTCTGGTGAGAACCCACTCGATACGCTTGACTTCATTGCAGTGAACAAGCGCCTGGTCGTCATGGTGGCCCCCACGACGACGGGTTAGAGACACACCCATATGCTGGTGCGCTTCCTGGGGCACTCCTCTTTCCTCGTATCGTCAACCAAGGGCTCTACGGTGGTGCTGGATCCGTTCGGCAGCAACATTCCCTACACGTTTCCACAGGTGCAGGCAGACGTCGTCGTCATCAGCCACGAGCATCGCGACCACAACGCCTTCCACCGAGTGACGGGCACACCCGTGGTGGTCAAGCGAACCACCGACTTCATCATCGAACACGAGATCCCCGTCAAGCGCACGGGCGAGACCCTCACGTTCAGCGGCATCCCTTGCTTTCACGACAATGTCAATGGCCGCCGGCACGGGCCCAACACCATGTGGCACTGGTGGATGGAGGGCATCCACATGGTGCATCTGGGCGACCTGGGGCATCTGTTGAGCGATCCGCAAATCAAGCTGCTGGACAAGGTGCACGTTCTCTTCCTGCCGGTCGGTGGAGGCTCGGTGCTCACCCCGACCGAGGCGGCCCTGGTGGTCAACCAGTTGAACCCCCACATGGTCTTCCCCATGCATTTCAAGACGTCCGCCATCGAGTTCCATGGTCTTGCCAGCGACCCGCTGGAAAGCTTCCTCACCCGCATGGACAACGTCGAAGAGCTTCACTCCATGGCGTACGAGTTCGAGCTGGCTCGGCTCCCCTACCGCACCAAGATCATGGTCTTGGACTTCGAGTAGCCCTGACGCGCACCTCGCAGGAGTTAGCG
>DASYBA010000041.1:0-3440 GCA_036501005.1 Candidatus Xenobia bacterium
GAAGTGCTCATCGTGGTGATGAACCTGGGGCACGGCAATGGCATCGTCAACGGGGCCGACGCCGTCCTGCTCAGTTCTCTGGCCTTGCTCGGCGTCACCGGGCGGGTCGCTGCCGAGGCGAGCATCGCGGCCCTGGCGGTCGTCCTGGTCTGCCGCAAGGACAAGATGCGCCGCATCCGGCCGGGCTACCTCGCCGGCATGGGGGTGGAGAGCCTGATCTATGCCGTTCTGTTCGGCGCGGTGGTGGCTCGCCTGGTGGTGTTGTTTTTACCGGGCTTCGTGCTCGGCCTGGAGACGGGGGGCCTGAACGCAGCCGGCGTGGGCCTGCAGTTCGTCATGTGCATGGGGGCGGGCGTGTTTGAGGAGCTGCTGTTCCGGGTGCTGATCATGGGCGGGCTGACGTGGGCGGGCATGCGGTGGTTCAAAATGAAGCGGGGCGGGGCGCTCTTCCTGGGGGCCCTGGTCTCTTCGCTGCTCTTCTCAGCCTTCCACTATATCGGATCGTTCGCCTACGGCTTCACCGTCGCCAGTTTCGCCTACCGCTTCTTTGCGGGCATGCTGCTGGCGTTCATCTATCGGACCCGGGGCTTCGGCATCGCGGCCACGACGCACGCTCTCTACGATGTGCTGGTGACGCTCCAGGGTCTGGTCTAGTCAATGCGCACACGCCGGGGGTGGGGGGACGTCTTCGTCAGACGCCGCCGCCGAGGGGGTGGCACTGGCGTCGTCGGGCGGCGGCGGCGGTGGACAGGCGGCCTGGCCTGATGGACAGGCGGGTGGGGGCGGCGGGCAGGCGGCCTGTCCGCTGGGGCAGGTTGGGGGCTGTGGAACGTTCGGGCAGGCTCCCGCAGGTGGAGCACTCGGGCACGCTGCGGCCGGGGTCGGCGGAGGAGGTTCAGCCGAGGCCGCATGGACGGGAGGCGGACAGGGGAGCCCCGACGGCGTGCTGGGGGCACCGCTCGCCCGCATGCGTCCATAGCGTGCCGGGTTGGCTGCGAAAGCGTCCAGGCACTCCTGGCGGTCGAAGAAGACTCTCTGGCCATTGATGGTGAGCTTGTACTGGGTGGTGTCTGGATCGACGGGCCTGCCGCAGACCAGGCACTCGAGAAGTTCCTTCTGGGAGGCCAACGGCGAGGGCTGGGTCGGGGCTGGCGATGCCAGGATGGCGGTCTCGGGCGTGGCGTGACGCTGGTAGATGAAAAAACCGATCCCTATCACCAGCAGGGCGGCCACCATGCCCAGGAAGAGCGGTGCGAGGGCCCGCCTTGGGGTGCGACGCGGTGGGTACATGCTGGCATGATACGCCGGCCATGCGGCTCTCCACTGCAAAGGAAGGTTCAGGCCACCGTAGAACCGCCCTGCGCGAGGGCTCCGCCCCCCATCCGCTTCGCTGGGGGCCCCCCGGCGGTATCTCGAATAAGTTTGCGCAATCAGATACCCTCTCTCAAGAGTTACCTCAAGAAGCCAACGTCCAAGCCAGAGAGGATGCATGCCTTTCACTGTCATCGAACACCCCCTCATCCAACACAAATTGTCGATACTTCGACATAAAGACACCGGGCCCAAGGAGTTTCGCGAACTGGTCGAGGAGATCGCCATGCTGATGGCGTACGAAGCGACCCGCACCCTGCCCTTGGAACCCGTCCAGATCGAGACACCCATGACGCCCATGACGGCGCAGTCGATCGTCGGCAAGAAGATTGGAATCATTCCCATCCTGCGGGCCGGACTGGGCATGGTCAACGGCATCTTGAACCTGATCCCCGCTGCCAAGGTGGGCCACATCGGCATCTATCGGAACCACGAGACCCTGCAGCCTGTCGAGTACTATTGCAAGCTGCCGGAGGATCTGGCGGAGCGCGACATCATGCTGCTCGATCCGATGCTGGCCACGGGTGGGTCGGCGGGGGCGGCTATCGAATTTCTCAAGAAGCGGGGGGCGAGGAGCAGGAACATCAAGTTCCTGTGCCTGCTGGCTTCTCCGGAAGGGAGGCGAGCCGTGGAGGCCGTCGATACGGAGGTCGAAGTCTACACAGCGGCGCTCGACGAGCGGTTGAACGAAAAAGGCTACATCCTGCCCGGTCTGGGCGACGCCGGCGACCGGCTCTTCGGAACCAAATGAGGAGACCGCTGGAAGGCATCCGAGTCCTGGATCTGTCCCGCGTCCTGGCGGGTCCGTTCTGCTCCATGCTCATGAGCGACATGGGCGCCGACATCGTCAAGATCGAAGAACCGGGCCAGGGCGACGACACTCGCCGTTTCGGTCCGCCGTTCATCAACGGGCAGAGCGCCTATTTTCTCAGCGTGAACCGCAACAAGCGAAGCCTCGCCATGGACATGAAAGCGCCGGAGGCCAAAGCGGTATTGCGGACACTGGTGGAGCGCTCGGACGTCCTGCTCGAGAATTTCCGGCCGGGCACTGCGGCCCGGCTGGGTCTCGGATGGGAAGAAGTGCACGCCATCAACCCTCGCCTGGTGTATTGCAGCGTATCGGGCTATGGGCAGACGGGGCCTGAATCAAAACGTCCAGGGTACGACGTCGTCATCCAGGGGACGGGCGGTATCATGAGCCTGACCGGAGACCCGGACGGCCCGCCCTATAAGATGGGCATATCGCAAGCCGATCTGGTGGCGGGCATGAACGCCTTCAGCGGCATTCTGCTGGCGCTCCGCACGCGGGATCGGGACGGCGTAGGCCAGCGGGTCGACGTATCGCTGCTCGACTGCCAGGTATCACTTTTGACGTTCCAGGCGCAGAACTACTTTACCACGGGCAAGTCGCCACACCGCATGGGCAACCAGCATCCGTCGATCGCACCGTACGAGACCGTGCGGACCGCCGACGGCTATTTGAACATCGCGGTCGGCAACGACAAGCTTTGGCAAGGCTTCTGCGCTGCTACGGGTCGCCAGGACCTGGCGTCGGATGCCAGGTTCTCGACCAATCCGCTCCGCGTGGCGAATCGCGAGGCGCTCATGGAAGCCCTCGCCCCGCTCTTCAAGCAGCACGAGTTGGCATGGTGGATGTCTGTGTTGGACAAAGCCGGCATTCCGGCGGGACCGATACTCGAGGTCGACGAGGTCCTGACGCACCCCCAGGTGCTCGCGCGGGACATGGTGGTCGAGGTGGAGCATCCGACCCTGGGGCCTTTGAAGCTGGTCAACAACCCGCTCAAGCTCTCCGATACGCCGCCGAGAGTGACGAGCGCACCCCCGTTGCTCGGCCAGCACTCTCGGGAGGTGCTGCGGGAGTTGGGTGTATCGGACCATGATATCGAAGCCTGGTGCCTGCGGGGCGTAGTGGCTAGCCCTTAGAGATATCGAACTCCACTCGAGTATCGCCGAAGGTCTCGTTGACGTGATACGCGCCGGTCTTCATCTGGTATTCCCGTCGGACCGCGTGGGTCTGTGACGGCTCCTGTGGGCGCTCCGTCACCAGG
>DASYBA010000042.1:0-6327 GCA_036501005.1 Candidatus Xenobia bacterium
GACCATCGCCCAGGGGGTCAAGAGTCACGACAAGGCCACCATCGCCGCCGGGGCGGTCAAAACGGCGGGGGGAGCCCTCATGCTAGGCGGCGTGCCGCTGGACGGGTGCGGCGTCGGAGAGGCCATGCAGGCCGCCGGCGGTCTCATGTATGCCGGAGCTTCGGTCTGGCAGAGCCGGCACGCCATCGGACACTTCTTCTCGTCCAGCGCTCACGACGTCGGCCACTGGGCGTCCAGCGGCTGGCACCACGCCACCCATTTTGCCTCGACGGCGTGGCACGACACGACCAGCTTCCTGAGCAGCCTCAACCCCTTCTAGGCTTAGCGGCAGGGGAGCCAGGGGACGGGTAAAACATGGGGCGCAAAGGGGGTGTGCCCGTGAAGACCTATCTCGATGCCCTGCGGTACGTGCTGGAACACGGGGAGGACCGCCCCAACCGAACGGGGGTCGGAACCCGTGCCGTCTTTGGGCTGCAGTCTCGGTACCGCCTGTCGGACGGGTTTCCGGCCGTCACCACCAAGAAGCTGGCTTTCAACGCCGTCAAGGCCGAGCTGCTGTGCTTTCTGAAGGGCGCGACCGACGTGGGCCAGTTCCAGGAACTGGGCTGTCGCATCTGGGACGCCAACGCGGAGGCCGACTACTGGAAGTCCCGAGCACGCCATATCGGCGACCTCGGACGGATCTATGGCGCCCAGTGGCGATCGTGGCGAGCCGCGGACGGCCGCACCATCGACCAGTTGCGGGATTGTATCGAACAGATTCGCCGGGATCCCTACAGCCGGCGCCTCATCGTCACCGCCTGGAACCCGGGCGAGCTGGATGAGATGGCGCTCCCCCCCTGTCATGCCATGTTTCAGTTCTTCGTGTCCAACGGCCGCCTTTCACTGCAGATGTACCAGCGCAGTGCCGACATGTTCCTGGGGGTGCCCTTCAATATCGCATCGTACAGCCTGCTGGTGAGCATGGTGGCCCAGGTGTGCGATCTGCAGCCGGGCGATTTTGTCCACACCCTGGGCGACGCTCACATCTACGAGAACCACTTCGAGCAGGTGCAGGCCCAGTTGCAGAGGACGCCCCATCCGCTCCCCACCTTGCAGTTGAATCCGTCGGTGCGGGATATCGATCGGTTTACCATGGACGACGTCAAGCTGCTGAACTACGTATCGGAACCTTCGTTGAAGGCGGCCATGGCCGTCTGATGTTGAGCGTTGTCGTAGCAGTCGACGAGGCGGGCGGCATCGGGCGAGACAACGCGCTGATGTGGTCCCTTCCCAGCGACCTCAAGCGGTTCAAGCAGTTGACGGTGGGCAAGCCGATCGTCATGGGCCGCCGCACGTTCGAGTCCATTGGGCATCCGTTGCCGCTTCGGACCAACATCGTCCTGTCGCACGATCCGGATTTTGCGCCGGAAGGATGCACGGTGGTGGGCAGCCTGGAGGAGGCCCTGGAGGCCGCCGGAGCTGCCCCTGAAGTGGTCATCATCGGGGGGTCGGAAGTGTTCAACGACGTTATCGACAAGATCGACCGGATCCACCTGACTCGAGTGCATGCCACCTTCGAAGCCGATCGTTTTTTTCCCATGCTGCAGAGCGAGGAGTGGGACGAGGCGTGGTCCGAATACCACGAACCGGACGAGAAGCACGAACAGGCTTATACCTTCAGTACGCTGGAACGCAAACGGTGAGGGCCTGGGCTCTACTCCTGGCCATGCTGGTGACGTGGCCCGTCGCCGCCGCGGCCTCGAAGATCCAGCCGTCGCTGGTGTCCGTCGGGGTCTACCTGCACGACCGCCTGATCGATACTGCGACTGCGGTGTGTATCGGGGCGAAAGGTGGGAGGTCCTGGTTCCTGACGGGATCGTCTCCCCGCATGGGAGAGGCCGTATCGGTTTTCGCCGCGCACGGCAAGACGCCGAAGGTCAAGGTCGTGGAGGCCGGGCTGCCGGAAGACGGGCCGGTGCTGCTGCGGGTCGATGGGACGTTCCCCGGAGTCCCGTGGTCCAAGAAGGACCTGAAGCCGGGCCAGGATCTGAACGCGTTCATGGTGCCCTTTGGACGGGGCGGCCTGCAGCAGGTTGCGGTCCTGTTGACGGGAGACCCCCGCGCCTGGGTCGTGGAGTTTCCCCGCACCAAGGCCGTGTTGGTACCGGATGGCGCGGCCATGCTGGACGATGAGGACCGCCTGGTCGGCATCGCCTGCGGCCGTCAGGATGAGCCCGTGCGGCTCGTGACGATGGCCAGCCTGGCGCCCCGACTGCCGGCACTGGGGCTGACACCCTGACGGCGGCATGTTCAACTCGCCAGCCACAGTGAATGACGGCATAGAAACGTCGAATTGACGATGACATGATCTGTTCGTGGCATCATGGGCCGTCCACCAAGCCATGAAGGAGACAGCCCATGAGCGAGATACGGTCCTTTGAAGCCGCCACCCCGTTTCGCAGCCTCCCTTACACCCAGGTCATCTCACCCCTGACCAATGCGCAGGTGGGGCTGACGAGCGGGACCCCCGCCGACCTCCTGGCGATTCCTCGAACGGGCAATGCGTCTGAAAACGTCGTCCTGATTCGAGACTGCGACAACGACGGATCCTACAGCCGTCAAGACTTGGACGATTCAACCCGCCTGCTTCGGCAATTGGCGCAGTCGCCCCGACCGTCCGGCGATGCCTTTGGACCGCGGGGGGTCACCGCAGGGGAGTTGCTGCAACAGGGCTTCCATGCCGCGACGTGGGTCACCAACCCATCCTGCAACGGGACACTGACCTTGTGTCTGGACCAGGTGGACCCGCCAACGGCCGGCCCATCATCGACCTGGGCGTCAACTCGACGCTGGCCGGACTGGTCTCGGCCGGGAACGGCTTCAACGGCATCAACGCCGTGGTGGAGAGGCACTACCAGGGCGGCGGCGGTTGCGGTTAAGCGCCGTCCGGGTTCGGTGGGGTTCGGCTATCCGCCCAGCGTGTAGCCGATGCCTCGAATGGTGCGGATGAGGCGGCGATCCTCGTCGCCCAGCTTGAGACGGAGAGCCCGGATGTGGACTTCCACGACATTGCTCTCGCCTTCGAAATCCAGCCCCCACAGCCGGTTGAGAATCTGCTGTCGGGTGAAGACCTGGTGGGGACGCTCCATGAGCAGGTCCAGCAGTTCGAACTCCCGGGTCGTCAGTTCGAGCTGACGGTTGGCCTTGCGCACACGCCGGCTGGCCCGATCCAGGACGATGTCGGCGAACGTGACCGTATTGCCCGTGTTGCAGCCGGAGCGGCGCAGCAGCGCGCGCAGCCGAGCGGCCAGCTCCTTGAACTTGAACGGCTTGGGGAGGTAATCATCCGCCCCGCTGTCCAGGCCGAGCACCTTGTCGTCGAGGTCGCCCTTGGCGGTCAGCATGAGAATGGGAACGTTGCTCAGGGCGCGCAGGCGCTGGCAGACCTGGATGCCGTCCAGGTCGGGGAGCATGATGTCCAGGACGACGCCGTTGGGTTGGAAGGCGTCAAATTGTCGGAGGGCCGAGCGCCCGTCTCGAGCGCGGGCGACCTGGTAGCCCTGGTTGGTAAGGCCCAGCTCGACAAAATCCAGAATGGACTCTTCGTCGTCGACGACGAGGATGCGGGGTTGCTCTTCCGGCAGCATGGGAATACCCCTTTCGCTATAGACAAACACCGGCCCTGGTGCTGGCTGGGAGCAACGGGGCCGGTGCTTGCGTACTCAACTGTATCCGGCGGGGATGAAGAACGGCCGGGGGTTTTCTTAAGAATTGATAAGCGTCAATGTGCATAGCGCTGGACGAGCTCGAGGAGCTTGGGGGTCCGCTTCCGCTCGGCGGCTGTCGCTCGGATGTCGTGGCAACAGTCGTGGTAACGCGCATCGGCGCCTCGCTTGAGAAGAAGCTCCGTCATGTCCATCTGAGCGTCGCAAACAGCCAGGTAGAGTGGTGGTGAGCCGTGGAGCCTCTGGCTCATGTAATTGATGTCGGCTCCTTGGTCCAGGAGATAGCGAACCGCATGGAGGTGTCCGTTCGTGACGGCCCAGTGCAAGGGCGTGTAGCCCATCTCATCCTCGGCGTTCAGGAATCGGTCGCCGTTGCCCCTGGCGACCAGCACCTCCAACCGGTGGATGTCTCCCTTACTGGCCGCGTGGTGTAATGAATACGTCCGCCGGCCTGGATACCCCTCAGCGTTCAGCGTCGCGCCTCGGTCGAGAAGGAATTCCGTTACGGTCCAGTCGGTGGCCCAGGACAAAGAGGTCGAGCCGTCGTGGTTGGGGAGGTTGGGGTCAGCGCCGCTGTCCAGCAACAACGATGCCAGTTCCAGGCTGTCGATCGAGCGCGAGAGAAGGGTATGCCCGTCCCAGTGCATGTGGTTGACGTCGGCACCCTGGCGGATGGCCTCGCGGGCGATCTCTACATCGCCTCCGTCCAGCGCGTCCACCAGCATCTGCGTCCAGTCCATATGTGTCTATTCGGCGATACCCCTGCTCGGTGGCCCCACGTTCTATGGATAAGCAGATTCACCAGAATTGAGAATAGATATGTTGCGGGGGTGGTAAAAACTGTTATATATCGAACGGCTAGACCACGGCGGCGCACACATTGGGGTGCCAGTCGTCGGGGAGGGCGGCGAAGAGCGAATGCGGGTAGCGGGTCTCCGCTTCGGGGCGAGACAAGAACTCGACCGTGCTAAACGAGAAGCCGTGCAGCTTGGCTTTCAACTCGTCGGGTTCGAGGAACGTCAGCCACGGTTCTCCGATCCGTGCCACGCGTTCGGCGGTCGCCGTTTCCAGGCGACCGCGGGGCGCAAACGTGAGGACGATCTCGCTCCCACGTGGGAACTTCCCGACCTGCTGCAAGACGGCATCCACGGCCGTCTCCGGCAGGTACATGGTGACCCCGAGCCAGGAAAAGAAGGTCGGCTTCGCCAAGTCGATCCCGTGCCGGATCAGGCCCTCGGTCAGCGACTCGTGTTCAAAGTCGACAGGGCCAAAGCGAGCGTTGGAGGCCACTGGCAACTGAGCCGCCGCGATCAGGCCGTGCTTGACTTCCTGCGTGCCCGCATGATCGACCTCCAGAATGAACAGGTCCTGCGCCCACCGCGGGCACCGTATTGAAAAGGTATCCAAACCCGCCCCCAGGACAACGTACTGCGATACGCCGCGGGCCCTGGCCTGTGCGAGACGATCCTCGGCATAGCGAGAGCGCAGCACCACGTGAGTGCGCGACCCGGCCTCATCCTCGGGTGGATAAGCCTTGAAATAGTCATCGATGGTCTGGAAGTGTGTATCGCCCAGCAATGGCATGGCGTAGGGGTCGTCAAGAATGCGGGGCGACTCGTCTCGCACCTGGTGTACGGCCCGCATGTATGCCACGGCCAGCGCAGTGCAACTGAAAGTTCGTTCGGTCATGGCTGTGCTCTTTCGTCCATTTCAGCGCTGTCCTGCGGGCCGGTCTCCTATCCCCAAGACGACACCGGCACGCTTGATATCCAGGTGGCAAAATGCTACCATACGGATATGAGCCAACCGGTCAAGCTGTCAGATGACCTCGTCCTGGATGCTCGGCTGATGGCCGATGCCTCCGAGCGGTCTCTTGCTGGGCAAATCGAGTTCTGGGCACGGCTGGGGCGGGCCATTGAACCTCTATTGACAGGCGATCAGGTGCGGGCGTTGCAGGCTGCATCAGGCCCTTCTTGGGCTGAGATGCTGGATACAGTCGGCACCCCCGTCGGGCGCCAGCGCGTGGCCGACTACCTGAAGACCCGTCCCTTTCCCCACTACGAAGCCGCACCTGGCGAACCCGGCTGGTTGATCCGCATCGAAGCGGACGGGACTCGCCTGAAGGGCCGCTTTGTCAACCGAAGGTTTGTTTCCATCGATTGACCTTGGGCGTCCAACGTTGATCGTGGTCGCAGGCCCCAACGGCGCCGGCAAGACGACATTCTATGAGAGCTACCTGTCCCGTACAGGTCTACGCTTCGTCAATGCGGACCGGCTGGCGCTGGAGTTCGAGGTTGATGCCTGCCTGGCGGCCAAGCTTGCCAGCCGGTTGCGGCTTGCCCTATTGGAGAGCGGCCAAAGCTTTGTATTGGAAACAGTCTTCTCCGACCCGGCAGGGGACAAGGTAGCCTTTCTGACCAAGGCGGTAGATGTCGGGTACCAGGTTGTTCTTTGTTTCGTTGGAGTGTCTAGCTGGCACATGTCGGAGCAGCGTGTCGATATGCGGGTCAGCCAGGGCGGCCACGACGTGCCGGCGGACAAGCTGGAAGCCCGCTTTCCCCGGACTCTGAAGAACTTGAGGCGGTCCGTGGTAGAGCTGCCCTACGTCCTGGTGTATGAC
>DASYBA010000043.1:0-4692 GCA_036501005.1 Candidatus Xenobia bacterium
TGGTCGATCAGGTGCTGCAATGGCTGCAGCCCAAGTGCCGCCCGGGCCTGGTCGAGGAGCGGCAGGCCGGCATCGAACATGCCCTCTACGGCGTGGGCGATCTGGCCGTGCATGGCGCGCTCTTCCTCGGTGCGCGCGGGCGCCAGGCCGGGACCGAGAGGCGGCACGCCCGGCAGCGTCCGCATGCTGACCGTCGACGTCAGGATCACAAACCTTTGCTGCACGCTTTCGCAGGCGGCCATGACGCCGAACATCATTTCGCTGGCGATGACCAGGTCGGCCGGCTGGCGGCGTAGTTCATCGAGCACGTCCTGGGCGTACGAGAGCGCCGGCGTGCACCAGACGTCGCGTACGACCTGCAACAGGCCTTCTTGCGGTGTCGCGGCGGCCCAGTCCCGCACTTCGGTGTCGCGGCTGCGTTGCTCCCGATTGGGTCCGCGCTGCCAGGCCACGAAGGTTGCCCCGACGGCCTCGACCCGACTGCGCACACACCCCTCCGTCAGGATGCGCACGGCGTGGCCGCGGGCCATCATCTTGCGTGCGGCCTCCAGGATCGGTGCGACGTTCCCGCCGCCTTCCCACAGGGTGAAGAGAAAGTTCATGACGTTGCCTCCCTTTGTTCATAAGCCATATCAGCCAGGTTTTTCAAAATCGCCTTGGTGGCTGCCACCCCATGCCCCATGTCCCGGCGCAGCAGCTTCCACGCATACACGTCGGTGAGCAGCACCAGGCCGTCCAACGCATGGCCCGTCGCGCTGGGCAGCGCGGCCGCGACCCACGCGCGATGGCAGTGTCGGCCATAGTCCATGACCTTGCGCACGGCGGGATGCCTCGATTCCAGGGCCAGCAGGCGCAGCACGGCGTCACCGGTGATCTCGTAGTCGTCGACCACGCGGGAGACCATCTGCCGCACGTCGCCGGGTGCCCCCTGGCGTCGGACATTGATCTGGGCGGCCAGGTGCTCCACCGCGACGGCCAGCAGGCCGTCCTTGCCGCCAAAGCGGCGCACGATGGTCTGCGCGGTGACCTGGGCGTCGTGCGCCACCCGATCCAGCGTGATCTCGTCGAACCAGTGCTGCATGAGAAGCGAGAGAAAGGCACGCACGATGCGTTGCCCCGTCGCTTCCGCCGCATCGGCCCGAGCGCCCTGCACGTAGTGCCGCTTTTGTGCCTCACCTTTCATGTTTGTTACACTAACACTAAATTAAATTGAAGTCAATAGCACTAACATTAAATTGCGAGGACATACCGTTGCAGACCTGGAAGGGCGACCGAAAGCCCCCCTGGAGTCGTAGAGGAGGTCCGGCGACGATGGCTAACTCGGGTTACCTCGAAATGGGGTCAGCTTTATCATGGCCTCACCCATAGAAAGGTCCAGCGGAGTCTTCCAACATCACCATGGCGATTGACAAAAGGATTCAGGACCCTACCAAGGTCCGCAACATCGGCATCTCAGCCCACATCGATTCTGGCAAGACGACCTTGTCAGAGCGCATCCTCTTCTATACCGGAAAGATCCACAAGATCGAGGAAGTGCGCGGCAAATCTGGGGTCGGCGCGACCATGGACTCCATGGACCTGGAACGAGAAAAGGGCATCACGATCCAGTCGGCGGCCACCTACTGCGAGTGGAACGACTACACCATCAACCTGATCGACACCCCCGGCCACGTCGACTTCACCATTGAAGTGGAGCGGGCCCTGCGGGTGCTCGACGGGGCCATCCTGGTGCTCTGCGCCGTGGCCGGCGTCCAGTCGCAGTCCATCACGGTCGATCGGCAGATGAAGCGTTACCACGTCCCGCGCATGGCATTCATCAACAAGATGGACCGGGCGGGGGCGAATGCGCACCGCGTCGTGCAGATGCTGCATGAAAAGCTCAATCACAATGCCCACCTGGTCACGTATCCCATCGGCGCCGAGGATAATTTTCAAGGCATCGTCGACCTGGTCACCATGAAGGCGCTCTATTTTGACGGAGCCAACGGTGAGAAGGTGCGCACCGAGGAGTGTCCGGCCGATCTGCTGAAGCCCGCCACCGACGCTCGCAACAAGCTGATCGAGGCGCTGGCCGATTTTGACGATGGGCTGGCCGAGAAGTATCTCGACGGTCAGGACATCACTGCCGAAGAAATCGCGCCGGTGTTGCGGGTGGCGACCTTGTCGCTGCGTTTCACGCCCGTTTTTGTGGGCTCAGCCTTCAAGAACAAAGGGGTACAGCATCTGCTCGACGGGGTGTGCGCCTATCTGCCCAACCCCACCGAGAAGGTCAATGAAGCCCTCGACCAGGACAACGCGGAAACCCACATCCAGTTGGAGAACAATCCCGACAAGCCGTTCGTGGGCCTCGCGTTCAAACTGGAAGATGGGCGCTTCGGCCAATTGACCTACATGCGCATCTATCAGGGCACGGTGCACAAGGGGCAATTCATCACCAACGTCAACAACGGCCGGCGGGTGAAGATCCCTCGGGTCGTGCGCATGCACGCCTCGGAAATGCACGACATCGAGACGGCTGTGGCCGGCGACATTGTGGCCTTGTTCGGGGTCGAGTGTTCGTCTGGAGATACCTTCACTACGGGCGACATCAACGTGACCATGACCTCCATGCACGTGCCGGCGGCGGTCATGTCGTTGTCGGTCAGCCCGAAGAACCGCGATGGTCTGCAGGCGTTCTCCAAAGCCCTCAACCGATTCTCCAAGGAAGATCCGACCTTCCGGGTGTGGCGTGACGAGGAATCGTCAGAAACGCTCATCGCCGGCATGGGCGAACTCCACCTGGACATCTATATTGAACGCATGAAGCGGGAGTTCAACTGTGAGCTGAACGTGGGTCGGCCTCAGGTGGCCTATCGAGAAACCATCACCCGCGAGGCCAAGCTAAACTACGTGCATAAAAAGCAGACCGGCGGCGCGGGCCAGTACGCCAAGATTGAAGGCTTCATGAGCCCGCTGCCGGAAGATGCCGTCGAGGCCTACGAATTCGTCGATGAAATCAGCGGCGGGACCATTCCGAAAGAATACATCCCGGCCATCGACAAGGGGTTCCGCGAGCAACTCGTCAAAGGGTCGCTCATCGGGGCTCAGGTGGTCGGGATTCGTTGCACCATCAACGACGGCGCCTACCACCCGGTCGACTCGTCTGAAATGGCGTTCCGAGTCTGTGCCATGACGGCGATTCGAGAGCACTACATGTCGGCGGCTCCCATCATCCTGGAGCCCATCATGAAAGTGGAGGTGTCGGCGCCGGAAGAATTCCAGGGCTACGTCACTGGAGGCCTCAACCAACGCCGAGGGCTCATCCTGAACTCCGAGACGAACGACGGTTACGTGACCGTCGTGGCGCAGGTGCCGTTCTCCGAGATGTTCGGATACTCCACCAACTTGCGCTCGGGCACCCAGGGCAAGGGCGAGTTCACCATGGAGTTTGCCAAGTACGAGCCGGTGCCCAAGGGCGGCCAGGACGAATTGATCAAGGCGTACCAACAGGCTCGCCTGGCCGAAGCCAAAAAGTAGCTGGTCAAGAACTCCGACACGCTGCGGCGGGGTTCATGACAGGCTGATCACGGATAGCGTCTGGTGAACTCCGGCACATAGTCTATCGCGCTGGCTTCCTGCGCGCAGACTCGCTCGATGTCAGACTGGGTCATGCCGACAAAGCCCTTGCACCAGGCGCCCGGACTCTTCGGAGACCAGCCTCTCCGGAGCAGTTGCGTGGCATCGCTCGAGCCCCGTACGACCAGGTCTGGAGCCAATTTAACCACTTCCGATTCAGGGGGCGAGTTTCCGAAGACGACCCAGTTGGTCTGTGCACTGCCGCTCACGATAGCCCTCTCCATGCTCTATCTGCTTCTGATTGGCGATCGGCAGGCCGCCCCCCCTGCGAGGTGATAGTTTTCTCAGTGGCCTTGCGGGGGAGGCGGGTCGGGCGGCTCGATGCGCAACCGGGATTCAACTTCACGCACTCGCTGGTAGTCTGAGAATACGGCATCCCGGTCTCCCGCCAGCGCGACGACCCCTAGCACCGTGTCCCAGTCGACCGTCTGCTGGACGTGGTCGCCGTTGCCCAGCCACATGTGGGTGCGCAAGTGCGTCGGCAACTGGCGGAGGGGTTCCAGCACTTCGACATTGCGGAGAATACCGGACACCGGCGCGATCAGGAAGACGGGAACGACGGTCTTCTTGAAGTCGTAGGTGCGGGTTCGGATCTCGCCGTCGGCGTAGGCCTCGACGACTCGTTCGAGCTGGCTTGAGCCCGTAGCGACTCGGGAAAACCCCAGCACCGGGCCGCCGCACGTTCGAGCACCGACTTCGATGAGGCGTGGCCCGTTCGCCGTCAGCATGACCTCGCAATGCGCGGCCCCCCACCGGATGCCCAGGGCATCGAGGGCCCGTCGGACATAGGCCAGCATGTCGCCGTGCTGGGTCGGATCGAACGCCAGGAACTCGGTGTGGTCGAACACGGTCTCGCGCGCCCCGGCCGACGTCTTGGTATAACGAATGAGATGGGCCAGCACGTGTTCTCCCGCGGCGCTCACCATATCGACGGCAAACTCGGTCCCGACGGCCCGTTCCTGCACGATGACCGTTTCGTTGGCTTCGGCGCGCAGCTTGGTTCGAGACGAGAGGATCAGGTCGAAGGGCCGGCGCCAGTCGCCGCCCGGCGGAACGTGATGGACGTTGTCCGAGCCC
>DASYBA010000044.1:0-2949 GCA_036501005.1 Candidatus Xenobia bacterium
CCACGGCACCCCCCGGTGAAAGAGCAGCGTCAAGCCTAACACCAGCGCCGTCACGGGCCCCTTCACCAGGGTCGAGACGCCGGTCAGAGCGGGCCAGAGGAAATCCCAGATCGGACCGTCCCCGAGCCGAGCCCGGTAGAACGAGTACAGGACCGCCACGTAAAAGAACAAGAGTGGGGCTTCCATCATGCCCACCCGACTGTACTTGACGAAGCTGCAGCACGTCAACAATACCAGCCCGCTGAGGAGGCCCGCCTGCGGCCCCCGAGCCCGACACCCGAAAGCGACCGTGACGGCCAAGGTTCCCGCCCCCCACAAGAGCGCCGCCACCCGCCCCGCGAGCAGGGTCGGCCCGAGCAGCGCGAACCATGGAAACATCGACCAGTAAAGCCCCGGGGGCTTGAACCAGCCGGGGCCCCCGAACCAGGTCGGCACGGTCCAGTCGCCCCGCTGGAACATTTCCAGGGCGATCCGGACGTACAGGCCCTCGTCGTCCATGCGCATGAGCCGGTCCTGCCCCAGGCCCACGCCCAGGACCAAGGCCGCCAGCACCGCCAACCAGACCCACCTCCGCACGGGCGCTGGCCTTCGTGTAGACAGGCCCTCGCCCTTCTCTCGGGAAGATTCAGCGCCATGAAGCACGTGCCGGCGCTGGATGGCGTTCGTGGGCTGGCCATCACGCTGGTCATGCTGGACCATACCCTGGCGCGGGTCCCCGCGCTCCAGGGTCAGCCTTGGCTGGACTTTCTGTGGAGCGGCGTAGACCTTTTCTTCGTGCTGAGCGGGTTCCTCATCACCGGGATCCTCCTCGATGCGCAGGGCGATCCCCACTACTTTCGCACCTTCTACGCGCGCCGTGTTCTCCGCATCTGCCCCCTGTACTACAGTTTCCTGGTCGGTTTCTTCCTGGTGGCGGTCTGCCTGCCGGGGCGGCCCGACATGGCCTGGCTGCTGCGGCACCAGGGCTGGTTCTGGTGCTTCGGCGCCAACCTGCTCATCGCGTTCAACAGCGGCTTCCTGCCCCACCTGAACCCCTTCTGGACGCTCGCGGTCGAGGAGCACTTCTACCTTTTCTGGCCCTGGATCGTGGCTCGCGCGAACCCCGTCCGCCTGGCCGTCGGGGCGGCGGTGGCCTCGCTCCTGGTGCTCCTCGGCCGCTGCCTCCTGGTTCACTTCTACGGATCGCAGCCGGCCTTCGTCGTATTGACCCCGCTTCGGCTGGACGCCCTGCTCTGCGGCGCCATCCTGCAGGTGGCGGTTCGAACCAGTGCGCGGACCTTTGTCGTCTGTCGGATGTTGTTCGTCGGGGGGGGCCTGGTGCTCGCCACCGCGCTCATGTGTCACGTGCCGGTCCACCTGTTGGCGCCGGCCGTGCAGGCCGTCGGGTTCACCCTCATCGCCCTCTTCTATACCGGCCTCATGGGGGAGGCGCTAGGCGGTGCCTCGCGTTTCAAGGGGTTCTTCGAGCAGTCCTGGCTGCGCTTTCTGGGACGCCATGCCTATGGCCTCTACGTGGTGCACGTGCCGGTCATCGAAGGGCTGTCGGCCTACTTGAGCGGTGAAGAAGTGGCCGTGCTGGCCTGGGCGGTGTCCCTGGGTATCGCCTGGGCCAGCTACCGCTGGCTGGAGTCGCCGTTCTTGCGGTTGAAGCCCGCCTTCAGTCGAGGGTGACCTGGCTGAAGTGGGAGCCCTCGCAAGCCAGCTTGTTGCCGCTTCTAAGGGTCGGGGGCGTGGTGCTGATGTCGTAATACTGCATGCCGTCGCCGTGCCGACTGACCAGGAGCGTGTTGCCCTCGATGGCCACGCCCCGCGGTTGATCGACCTTGAGGGCACCCCGCACTCGTCGGCCGGGAATGTCGACCACCACGACCTGTCCCGACTGTTTGAAGGTCACAAACAGAACCTGCCCGTTGGGAGTTGCGGCCAGGCTGAGCGCCTCTCCCCCGAACGATTTGATGGTCGGATCGTCGGGAAAGTGCTTCTGTTCCTTGTTCTTGAGGTCGAAGAAACCGATAGGACCGGAGGCCTTCTCCGTCAGCTTGTTCGACAGACCACTGGCGAAATAGAGGCCGTCACCCAGATCGAGGAAGTGGGCGAAGAAAATGTCGCCTCGTTCGCTCCGCAACTGGTCGACCAACTGCCCGGTGCCGTATTCGATAACGCTGATGTTGGCGTGGGCGTATTCGGGTGGAACCGCCTTGGCTTTGTCCATCCAGTCGTCTTTGAAGCGCCCCCCATTCACGATGGCGACCTGGCCGGGGCCAGCCAGGGTCAGGTCGTGGGGCGACAGGCCATGGCTTGAGAAGGACCTCGCCACCTGCCACGTATCGGTATCGTACACCGCAATCTCCGAGACCTGCGGCGTGTCATGAAAGACCGACACCAGGAGCTGTTGCCCGTCAGGGGTGAAGGCGGCGTGACCCGCGAAGCGGCTGCCGGGCGGTGCCAAGATCTCCCGGGTCGCCCTGCTGCGAGTGTCCAGCTCGCCCCCCAGGTAGCCCCACTTGTCCAGGTAGACCAGTCGAGCATGGTCCGTCGGCTTCTGGAAGATCTTGTGCGGCAGGAAGGCGGTTCGATACGACTGATGATGAGGGCTCCCGAAGTCCATCAGGATGATCTCACCCGGGCGAGTGATGGGTTGCGCCCAGAAGGCTTTGCTGACGCCTCGTTCCATTTCGCCATTGCCGATGGCCAGCCCGGCACCGGCGGCTCGGGCGGGGAACGGATCGCCCAGCATGGTGGCCATCGACTGCACGGCCAGAAGTTGAAGAAAGGCCCGTCTGGTAACGCTCATGGGGTTCAGATTCCCGGCCTCGAACGGGGGATCCTCCTGCCCGGCTGGCGAAGCCCCCCCTGATGGCAGTTGAGGTGGTGCCTCGCGGGGCCCCGGCGGCGACAGCGCTCCTGGAGAACCTGGAGAAGGTCATCCGCGGCAAGGCGGAGCCCTTG
>DASYBA010000045.1:0-6497 GCA_036501005.1 Candidatus Xenobia bacterium
CCGCTCCCTACCTGCCCTCGAGTCTGGAGGCCGTCGTCGAAGGCCTCGCCCTGCGGGGGCCGGAAGGCGCCCTCACGTCGGTCAGTTGCGCCGTGGCCAGCGTCTTCGTGCAGGACAAGACGAAGTCCAATCTCCTGGCCGTTCTGGTCAGCACGACGACGGGCGCGGCCCTGGCCGCCACGACGTGGCCCGCAGCGGGCCTCAGCGGCCACGTCCACAACGCCGTTGCGGGCGGGCTTTTGGGCGCCTTCCAGACGTATCGGGCCGACAAGACTGCGGATACTCGAGGCGCCGGCAGCTTCGGCACCCTGGTGGCCGGCCCGCTCCTCGCCGGCCCTTCCAAGGTGGCCGCGGGCATTGGCGCCGCCTCTGCCCACCATTTCGTGGGGGACCGTCCCCGCTTGAAACCCCTGGTCGCGGCCGGGGTAGGAGGCGCCCTGGGGGCGGGGCTGGCGGCCGTCGGTTTTGCGCCCCTGGCGGTCATTCCCATCTCGGCGGCCGCGGCGGCGGCCGGGACCATCGTCGGCCCACGGTACAGCCAGGCGTTCCGCAACCTCAGCAAAACCATTGGCTCGGGGGTCGAACGGGGACTGAAACGGCTGGGACTCATCCAGAACCCGCTCAACCCTCGGCTGCGCAACAGCATCGGGGCCTTCCCGTCGGGCGCCGCCAAGGAAGGCGTCAACGGGCTGGTCTACGCCGACGGCCACCTCATCGGCCTTATCGCCGGCGCCGGGATGGAAATCATCCACCAGGTCTCCGTCTTCGCCTTTTCACCGAGCAACCACCCGCAGCCGAACCACGTTGTGCACCCAGCGACCCAGTTTGACGTCGCCGGGGATGATCAGGCGGGTGGGGGAGAGGGCCTCCGGTAGGGGGGCGCCGTCTTCGTCCAGCGCCAGCCACACGGGCTCATTGCCGAACTTGGGGTCCAGCTCGCCGAGACTGAACGTCACCTGGTAGCCGTCGGTGCCCTCCACCACGACGGTATCGTCCAGCGACTTGCCCTGCGGTGCCGCCCCTTCCAGGACCGCCCACAGCGGCACGCACGCCGCACTGTGGTGGGCGCCGCGGTAGTCGTAATAGACCGTTTTGACCTGCCCGGCCAGGGTTTCTCGCACTTGTCGGCACGTCCAATCGTGGGCATGGCCAACCGCCCCGCCGATGTGGAACGTGGGGTCAGCGAAGGAGACCCCGGCCAGCAGCAGCCACAGCAGGAAGCGCTTCATACTTTCACCAGCCGGCGGGATCGGCGGGCGACGGGCTTGCGCACTTCGACGGGCGTCACGGGGAGGAGCCTCCTCAGGAAATGTCCGGTGTAGGAATCGGGATGGGCGGCCACCTCTTCGGGCGTGCCCGCCACCACAATGCGACCGCCTCCGTCCCCGCCCTCCGGGCCCAGGTCGATGATGTGGTCGGCGCACTTGATGACGTCCAGGTTGTGTTCGATCACCAGCACGGTGTTGCCGGCATCCACCAGGCGCTGCAGGACCTCCAGGAGTTTCGATACGTCCTGGAAGTGCAGGCCGGTGGTCGGCTCGTCCAACAAGTACAAGGTCTTGCCCGTCGCCACCCGAGACAGCTCCGTGGCCAGCTTCACTCGCTGCGCCTCGCCGCCGGACAGTGTCGTCGCCGGCTGGCCCAGGTGGATGTAGTCCAGCCCCACGTCGTGCAGCGTCTGCAGCTTGCGGGCGATCTTGGGGAGGTGTTGGAAGAACTCCACCCCCTCCTCCACCGTCAGCTCCAGCACCTCGGCGATGCTCTTGCCCTTGAACAGGACCTCCAGCGTCTCCCGATTGTATCGAGTGCCCTTGCACTGTTCGCACGGCACGTAGACGTCGGGCAGGAAGTGCATCTCGATCTGCAGGATGCCTTGGCCCTGGCAGGCCTCGCAACGCCCGCCGCGGATGTTGAAGCTGAAGCGCCCCGCCTCGTAGCCCCGCATGCGGGCTTCGGGCACGGCCGCGAACACTGTGCGTATCGGATCGAACACGCCGGTGTAGGTGGCGGGGTTCGAACGAGGTGTCCGCCCGATGGCCGACTGGTCGATCTCGATGACCTTGTCGAGAAACTCCGTGCCCACCAGCCTATCGAAAGCCCCCGGCTTCGTCGTCGCCTGGTGGAAGTGCTGGGCCAGCGCCCGGTAGAGGATGTCGTTGACCAGCGTGCTCTTGCCCGAGCCCGACACGCCGGTGACGCACACGAACTGGCCCAGCGGAATGTCGACGTTCAGCTTCTGCAGGTTGTTCTCTCGGCAGCCCTCCACCCGAAGGACCTTGCCATTGCCCGATCGCCGTTCAGACGGCACCGCAATCTGCAGCCGGCCCGACAGATAGGCGCCCGTGACGCTGGCCTCCGTGGCCATGACCTTCTTGGGAGGCCCCTCCGCCACCACTCGGCCCCCATGTCGCCCCGCCCCGGGTCCGATGTCCAACAGCCAATCGGCCGCCCGCATGGTGTCTTCGTCGTGCTCCACCACGATGACCGTGTTGCCGAGATCCCTTAGCATCTTCAGCGTCGCCAGCAGCCGGTCGTTGTCGCGCTGGTGCAAGCCGATACTGGGCTCGTCGAGGATGTACAATACGCCGACGAGACTGGACCCGATCTGCGTGGCCAGCCGAATGCGCTGCGCCTCGCCGCCGGACAGGCTGCCGGCGTTTCGATTGAGGGTCAGGTAGTCGAGCCCCACATCGAGCAAGAACCTCAGCCGGGCCTTGATCTCCTTGAGAATCTGCACCGCGATGTGCTGCTCGCGGGCGGTGAGCTTGAGCCCTTCAAAGAACGCCTGGCACTGGCGGATCGACAAGGCGGTGACCTCCGCGATGCTCTCGCCGCCCACTCGCACCGCCAGCGCCAGCGGTTTGAGGCGGCTGCCGCGACAGGCCGGGCACTCCCGGTTGGTCATGTAACGGGCGATTTCTTCCTTGATGTGCTCGGAGTCGGATTCTTTATAGCGTCTCTCCAGGTTGGGAATGGCCCCTTCGAACTCGAAATCCCAGTGTGCGCCTTCCCGCTTCTGCCGTCGCCCGTGGTGGCGGCCGTAGCCATGGCTCTTCTTGGCTGCCACCGCCCCCGCCAGGCCGTTGCCGGTCGGCTTCGTTTCGACCGACTGGTGCGTGCCGTAGAGAATGAGGTCCTGATGCTCGGGCTTCAACTTCGAGAAAGGCTTGTCCAGATCGATACGGGCCCGATGCGACACCTGCATGAGGCGGTGCCAGAACCAGCTTTCGGCGGCGTGGAAGCGGAAGCTCGACTTGGGCCCGCCCCATGCGACGATGGCGCCCTCGTTCACCGAGACCGAAGGATCAGGCATGACCAGCTCCGGGTCGATCTCCATCCGATAGCCCAGGCCCACGCACTCAGGACAGGCGCCATACGGCGAGTTGAAGGAGAAGAGCCGCGGGGCCAGCTCTTCAAAGCTGACCTGGCAGTGGCTGCAGGCCATCTGCTGGCTGAAGATCAGCTCGGGGCCGTCTTCGACCTGGATGGTGGCCAGCCCGCCCGACATCTTCAGCGTCGTCTCCAGCGAATCGGCCACCCGCCGGCGCAGGCCCTCGGTTTGCTTCAAGCGATCCACCACCACTTCGATGGTGTGCTTCTTGTTCTTGTCCAGCGGAATGGTCTCGTCCAACTGGTACATGCTGCCGTCCACCCGCACCCGGGTGTAGCCCTTCTGTCGCACCTCGTCGAACAGCTTGTGGTACTCACCCTTGCGGCCCCGCACCAGCGGCGCCAGGATGGCAAACTTGGTGCCGTTCGGCAGCGCCAGGATCTGATCGACCATCTGGTCGATGGTCTGCGGCTCGATGGGCCGATCGCACTGCGGGCAGTGGGGCTTGCCGACCCGGGCGAACAACAACCGCAGGTAATCGTAAATCTCGGTGACGGTGGCGACCGTCGAGCGGGGATTGCGGCTGGCTCCCTTCTGATCGATGGAGATGGCGGGCGACAACCCCTCGATGTAGTCGACGTCGGGCTTTTCCATCTGCCCCAGGAACTGGCGGGCGTAAGCGGACAGCGATTCGACATAGCGCCGCTGCCCCTCCGCATAGATGGTATCGAACGCCAGCGACGACTTTCCGGACCCCGACAGTCCGGTGATGCAGATGAGCGACTCTCGAGGCAACTCGACGTCGATGTTCTTGAGGTTGTGCTCGCGGGCACCTTTGACGATCAGCTTGTTGAGGGACATTCAATACTAACCTTTCCTAGGAAGGCCATGCGGTTCGGGCCGACGGGGCGAGCTCCTGTCAGCGCCGGCGGGACTTGACGGCGGTCCCGCCCCGTCTGGGCGTCGTCTTGATCATGCGGTCGTCGGGCGTCTCCGGCACCAGCGGCCCCTGGGCCGCCTCGGCCTTGCGCCGCCCCAGCTCCTTGCGGAGCTCGTACATCTCGTCGCGGAGGGCCGCGGCGGTCTCGAACTCGAGGTTCTTGGCGGCGTCCTTCATGGTCTTTTCCAGGTCGGCCACCATGCGCTCCAGGTCGCCGAGCGACAGGCTCTTGTCGTGCTCCTTGGCCCGCTTCATGCGGGCCGTCGCGGGCTCGGAGAAAGCGAGGGTCTCCAGGATGTCCTTGACCTGTTTGCGGATGGTCTCCGGCTTTATGCCGTTCTCCTCGTTGAACTTCAACTGGATGTCGCGCCGCCGTTTGGTCTCGGTCATGGCCTTCCGTATCGAATCGGTGATCTGATCCGCGTACAGGATGACCGTGCCGCTCACGTTGCGAGCCGCTCGGCCGATGGTCTGGATGAGCGAGGTGTCGTTGCGCAGGAACCCTTCCTTGTCGGCATCGAGGATGGCCACCAGAGAGACCTCAGGCAGGTCCAGCCCTTCCCGCAACAAGTTCACGCCCACCAGGCAGTCGAAGACGCCCAGCCGCAGGTCGCGCAGGATCTGGATGCGCTCCAGCGTGTGGATCTCAGAGTGCAGGTAGCGCACCTTGACGCCCAGGTCGGTGAGGTAGTCGGTGAGGTCTTCTGCCATCTTCTTGGTCAGCGTCGTGACCAGCACCCGCTCGTTGAGGGCCGACCGCTTGCGCACCTCGCCCAGCAGGTCGTCGATCTGGCCCTGCACGGGCCGCACCAGGACTTCGGGGTCGACCAGCCCGGTCGGACGGATGATCTGCTGCACCACCTCGTCCGATACGCGCAGCTCGTAGTCGGCTGGGGTGGCCGACACGAACACGACCTGCCCGACTCGCTCCATGAATTCGTCGAAGCCCAGGGGACGGTTATCGTACGCGGACGGCAGCCGAAAGCCGTAGGCGACCAGAGCGTCCTTGCGGCTCCGATCGCCATGCACCATGCCGCCCACCTGCGGCACCGTGACGTGCGACTCGTCGATGATGGTGAGGAAGCCTTTGGGAAAGTAATCGATCAGGGTGGCCGGCGGCTGTCCGGGCTCCCGCGCGGACAGGTGCCTGGAGTAGTTTTCGATGCCGTTGCAATAGCCGATCTCGCGCATCATCTCCAGGTCGTATTCGGTTCGCATGCGCAGCCGCTGGGCTTCCAGCAACTTGGAACCCGACTCGAGCTCGGCCAGCCGCTCTACCAGCTCGCCCTCGATGGCCGACAGCGCCCGGGTCATCTTGTCGGTGGGCGTGATGAAGTGCTTGGCCGGGTACACGACGACGCGGGTGGGCGCTCCCAGCACCTGCCCCGACACCGGGTGGACGATCTGGACCCTCTCGACTTCGTCCCCGCAGAAGTCGACCTTGATCACTTTGTCTTCGTCAGCCGGATAGATCTCCAGGATCTCGCCGCGCAAGCGAAAGCGGCCGCGCTCCAGCACGGTCGGCGTGCGTTCGAACTGCATGTCGACCAGGCGGCGCAGGATGAAGTCCCGGTGCAGTTCTTCTCCTTTGCGAAAGACCAGGATGGTATCCTTGTAGTCCTCGGGGGAACCGAGACCATAGATGCACGACACGCTGGCAACGATGATGACGTCGGGCCGCTCCAGCAGGGCCTGGGTGGCGGAATGCCTGAGGCGGTCGATCTCGTCGTTGATGGAGGAGTCTTTTTCGATATAGGTATCGGAGGTCGCCATGTAGGCTTCCGGCTGGTAGTAATCGTAGTACGAAACGAAATACTCGACGGCGTTGTCGGGAAAGAAGTCCCGCAGCTCGCTGCACAACTGGGCGGCCAGCGTCTTGTTGTGGGAGAGGACGAGGGTGGCACGGCCGATTCTCTCGATGACGTTCGCCATGGTGAACGTCTTGCCGGTGCCCGTGGCGCCCAACAGAGTGGTGAACCGCTGCCCGTTGTCTACGCTCGCCACCAATCGCTCGATGGCGGCGGGTTGGTCTCCTCGGGGCGGATAGGGCGCCTGCAAACGAAAAACTGACACGTGAGCCTCCTGCACCATGACCTAACTCGCGCGGGTTCCTTATCCACCTTGTCCGAAACCCCCCCTGAAACAGCGGGGAAACTCGAGTCAGGCTCACGAATACCCCTTCCCGCCACCACCACCCGAAGGGAGAAGCGAGCGCTCCATGTTCTT
>DASYBA010000046.1:0-7554 GCA_036501005.1 Candidatus Xenobia bacterium
CGGGCGGTGGCTCAAGGCGTCTGGCCTGACCTGGCCCCCTGGTGAGTTACACGCGGGCGGTTCAATACCGCAGGAAACCATGGCAGTTGCCGAAGCCCACGGCATCTTGCGTTTATTCCATCCCGCCTTGGTCCCGCCGGCGCTGCCCAGGTCCATGGACAGACCTCGCGCAGCGTGGCCGCCATGGTCCAGCAATACGCCGCCATGCCGTTGCCGGTGGTCTTTGACACCGAAGATGTCGAGCTGCTGGGCCGCTACGTCGCTGAACACGACGACGAGGACCAGACGGTGTGGCACAAATTCCAGGAAGGGGGCCCTCTGGGCGCCAGTTGGTTCATCCACGAGCTGGTGGAGCTACGGGCCATCCTCGAATCTGGCATCGACTTCGCCGACCACCTGGCCAGAGCGGAGGTCTTCCCCCGGGTCCACGGCCATGGCCTGCTGGCCGAACACGACTACCTGTATCGCTTGGCCCGCCGCATGGGTTACTATCCGGGAGATGGGTTCACTCATCCGGTACCACCCGACGGTCTCGAAGCGTCAGAACCTTCTGGACTGGGAGCAGGCCCTGGCGGTGACTCCCAGACTCCGGTTCGAGGCTACCGACCAGGCCGTCATCGAACCAGTTCGCCGAGGCACCGTTGTGAAATACCGACTTTTCATGGACGATCGCAGAGGCCAATCACCGGCGCCATGGTGGGGTTGTCCGGCGACATCCAGGCCTTTCCCATGAAAACGACTGCGGTCGTCTCGAACAGCCCGACTGGACCGTTCACGTATGTGGGCCCAAAGGCATGTCCGCTAACTACTTCACCGCGTCCGGCACGCGCTGTCCGCGGGAACGACCGGGCGCTACTGTTCGTATCAAGCCGCACTCGCGGGCACAGGAACCGCCACGCCGACGTGTCAAACGCCTGCGAAGGGAGTGGACGCAAACCAAGACAGGGCGCGGGGCGGAAGCTTACGTCTTGACAAAAAACATAGACGTTGTCCGATCCATGATGGCCGCCGCACTGGGCGCCGTTCCGCCACCCCGCGCGGCGGCATGGGAACAAGCTGCTCCGGCAACTCCTCTGAAGGAAGCGGGCTTGGCCGCCTGGAACCGTCGCCCGACATCGCAGCAGGGTGGGGGTTCCATGCGGCCGTCTATTGAGACCAAGGTGCGGGCTCTGGAGTCTGCAGTCGCCCAGGACGACTGGCCGGAGGTGTCCGGCCACCTCAAGGCGCACGGTGTGCGACTGGCCTACCACGGCTATGCGCACCTGGTCAACGAAGCCCTGGACGCGCTCCCTGCCGCCGCCGCGTGGGACCCGGCCGTCGTGTTCGTGCGAGGATGCCTGTTGGACATCCAAGGTCGTGGCCAGGACGCCCTCGATACGTTTGGCGGTCTTCTGGAACTGGCCCCCAGGACGTTGGGACCGGAGAGGCGCTCCGAAATCCTCTGTCGCATCGCCCGGTGCAAGATGGCGTATGGAGGCCGGGTGGATGTGGCCAGTCTGACTCGTCAGTCGGCCTCGGTCGCCCAACGCGCCCCGCACCTCTGGAATGCCAGGACCCGCGTCGTGCCGGGCGGCATCCGACTCCTCCAGGGCGGGGCTGGGCTTTCCGCCGACCGGCAGCTCCGAGACGGGTATCGAATGGCGGCACGCACCGGCTATCCTGAGCTTTACCGAGTGTCCGCCAGCGGCTATGCCCTGGATCTACTGGGCCACGGCGACCTGGAGCGGGCAGCGGGGGCCCTCCGAGTCGGCGTCCGCCGAATGGCCCTATTCGGAACCCCGTACGACCGGCTCCACCTCCTCATGAACCTGGCCCTCGTCTACACCCTGGCGGGCTGTCTCGAGTCGGCCTTTGCAGTCTTGGATGACGCCATGCCCCTCCAGACGCTCTTCGGGGGGTCCTTTGCCGCAATCGCCCTGGATGCCGTACGTTTTATGCTGGTTCTCGAACAACATGACCTCAGCGAGGCCGAACGGCTCCGCAACGCACTGCGCGGCATCCCCTTGCCGTTTCAGATTCGTGCCTGGATCCACCGGACCGAGGTGCTGTTCGACCTCGCGCTGAATCGCCTGGACGAGGCCTGGGCCTCGGCCGTCCGCATGATGGCCGCCCTGAGAGAGGTGGGCATCGGCGGCTTCTTCGCCCCCGAGTGCCTGCTCACCATGGCCAGACTGTGTCATGCGAGACGAGAAGCCGCCGCGCCGTGGGCTGTCGAGGCGCTGCGCATCGCACAACGGGAAGGCCTGGCCTTCTGGGTCAAGCCGGCGCTGACGATGTTGAAGCGCTTGGGGTCGGGGCACCCTCCAACCGCCAAGCACCGGGCCTTGCTGAGTCCCGAGAATCGCATGGCACTGGTGTATCGGACCATGTCCGGGAGTTACGTCACGCTGGGGGCCCTGCTCCACCTGTCGGATTCAGGCGTTGCGCGTCAAGTGTACCGAAGCCTGAAGAGGCTGTCGGTCGACTCGCACGAAGCAGCGGTGACCCTGCTGCATGCCCACGGCGACATCGAATTTTTCGATACGGCCGGAGCGCCTGTGCCCCGCCAGCAGGCCCTGGAGTGTCTGCGAGCCCGTCCTGCCACGGCGTTGCGGATGGAATCCGACAATGACCGCGATCGAGTCTGGCTGCCGTAGGTTACGCGGCGGAAGAGCGGTCAATACCAGGGTCAGTGGGGCGCCCGGCCAATCACCCCCAAAGCTCGCAGCCCATGGTCTGATGCCATCGCAGCCGTGGACAGTTATTACGTGCGAGCAGGAGAGTTCGGCAACACACCACCAGACCTCATTTCTGTCCCATTTTCGGGCCAGGCCGGTCAGCGGAGGGCCCAAAACTGTCAACGCTGCCACCTTGATGTTCCTACCGATGTTGCGCTACAAACAGGCCGTATCCAAATATAAAAGGAGGCCAATTGTGTCGCATCCTGTAGACCCCTCGGTTGAGTTCTTGAGTCTGGATGGGCCCACCGAAGACGAACTGCTGACAGGCTTCAGGCGCCTTCTGGCCACCCATCGCCGTGTTCAGGTGGCTCTGTATGGAAAAAAGGATGAGCCTCTCGAAGAGGACGAGCAGACCATGATTCCGGCTATGCGCAAGCAGGACTGGACCTTCCTGAAACAGGTGGCCACTGCACCTACGATGAAGGAGCTGGCCGCTCAGATCCACGTGTCCGTCCATACCCTCAAGTCCCGCATCAGTCGCTGGCACAAGGCGCTCGGCGTGAGCGGACAGCATGCCGTTTTGCAGTACTTTATCGAACGGCGCCGGCTGGTGTTACTGTCGGCCCGAGGGGAGAAGCTCACACCGGCGCAGTGGAGGCGCCTCCAGAAGCGGGGCGTCTCGAGCAGTATGGCCTGCAGATACAACAAGAAGGGCGACCTGGCCCACATGACCCTGAAGGCCATATCGGATACCTCACCCGCCGTCGAAACGACCCGCCGTCGGAAGACCGTGCGACAGGAGTATGCCTATTACGACGACGCACCGGTTGACGCATCCGGCCCGTAGAAAGGAAGCGGACCCGGCCGCCGAAACGCCGTCCGACATCTCGGCAGGATGGCGAGCTCATCCCTTAAGAGCGAGGAGCAAGGCATCAATGCCCGCCTGGCCGACGTCCCGGTCCTGTTCCCAGGCGCCCGAGCTGGCTCCGATGCCGCCGATGGTCTGCCCTTCCACCTGGATGGGCAGGCCACCGCCCACGATCATGAAGCGGCCCGGGTGGGCGGCGTTGATGCCGAAGGCGGGACCACCCGCCTTGGCGATATCGGCGTAGCGTTCGGTGGGCAGGCGGGTGCAGGCGGCGGTGAACGCCTTGCCGATGGCGACTTCGACGCCCGTTATCTTGGCGCCATCCATGCGCTCCAGGGCGATAAGGGTCCCGCCCTCGTCGACGATGGCGATGGCCATGTCGATGCCGATGTCGGTGGCCTTGCGCACGGCCGCCGCCATCATGACCCTGGCACCCTCCAAGGTCAGCTTGATGCGATCCCGAGAGATCAACACGTCAACCTCCTGCGGGCGCGGCGAGCCGATAGCAAAGCCATGGCTCGAAGCCCGCTTTTCGATAGAAATCCAGGAGCACGGTCCAGTCCACCCCCATGTGCTCGGCGCCGTTGGCCTTGACGTGCATGGTGCTGCGGTACACCAAGGCCAGGCCGAGGCCCTTCCCTCGCATGGACGAGGAGACGCCGATGGGGCCGAGCCCCCCGCATGCAGAACCCAGCCAATAGACACTGGGGCCCAGGGTCCGAGAGGCCGGTTGCCACGTCGAGGAGAAGCCTTCGATACGGCCGTCGTCGGTGCGGGCCACGACGACGTCTTCCGGCCCCGGCTCCAATGCCAGGCGTCGCCTGGTGTCGTGTTTCCAGCGCCCTGGAAACTCCCGATCGAAAAACTCCAATAGATCGGCGGTCCACGATGATTGGCATGATCCGATAGAGACTCCGGCCTGCGCTTCGAGGGCCTCCACATCGCGAGGCGGTTGCCAGGCACGGATGTCCTGGCGAAGATCCCACGCTTTCCCATCGCCGAAGCGGAACCCCTCCGCGGCAAAGAAGCGCAAGGCCGATTCGAACCCGTCGGGAACCCCCGGGAAAAAATGGGCCGGATCGCCACCCAGATAGAGCTGACGGCCTTCTATCCAACGGCGACCGGCCGCCATCAAGGCCTTGCCGTGCCCCTGTCGTCGCACGCTGGGATGGACGAACAGCACGCTGATCCAGCCTCTATCGGGCAGCAGGCCGAGCGACCCGAGAGGGGCCCGGGCCTTCTTGCAGCCCAGGTAGCCCCGTACGTGGCCGTCAATGTCCAATACGAAGGCACCGTTCTCGTCAAAGTGCGGATCACCCGTCGTGTTCTGCTCGAAGAGCCGACGGCCGAGATGGAAGGGAACGGGAAAGCAAACATTCCATAAAGCGACCACTGCGTCGACGTCGGTACTGGGCTGGTAGGGGCGAATCGACATTCACGCAGGTTCCACGAGGGGGGAAGAGAACCTGTCCTGCGGCATGGCTAGATGGGTCGTGGGCATGACGGGCGCCTCGGGCGCCATCTATGGGGTGCGCCTCCTGCAGGCCTTGCATGCCCGTCACGACACCGAGGTTGAGCTGGTCGTCAGTCAGGCGGCCAGTCTCACGCTCGCCCACGAGACGCCGCACACCGTGCCAGAACTGGCCGCCCTGGCCACCCACGTGCACGACGAGAAGAACATCGGGGCCACCATCGCCAGCGGATCGTACCGTCGCGACGGCATGGTCGTGGCCCCCTGCAGCATCAAGACGATGAGCTGTATCGCGCACAGTCTGAGCCTGAACTTGATCCATAGGGCGGCCGACGTGACCTTGAAGGAACGAAAACCGCTCATCCTCCTGGTGCGGGAGACCCCGCTCCACGCCGGGCACCTGGAGAGCATGCTGGCCCTGAGCAGGCTGGGGGCCGTGATCGTCCCCGCCGCCCCGAGCTTCTACCACCAACCCCGCTCCGTGGACGATCTCGTCGATGGACTCGTCACCCGGCTTCTCGACCTCATGGGCCTGCCTCGACCCGACGCGAAGCGGTGGGCCGGGTTGACGCCGCCGCCCGAGAGCCGATAGAATCAGCGCACTGTGAAGTTCGCCATCCACACGCTGGGCTGCAAGGTCAACCAGTATGACGAGGAGCGCATGCGGCGGGAGCTGCTGCGTGCCGGCTTGGAGGAAACCCCGTTTACGGACACCGCGGACCTGTACGTCATCAACACGTGCACGGTGACGTCGGTGGCCGACCGCAAGTCGCGACAGATGATCCGCCGGGCCATGCGGGCCAACCCGAAGGCACGGGTGGTGGCGACGGGGTGCGCCGTATCGCATAAGCGTGGGCTGTCTCTCGACAATCGCGTGCTGCGGATTCCCAATCGGGAGAAGCGCCGACTGCTGGAGTACCTGCGCGACGATCTGCCGGCCCACCACCATGTCGAGGTGCCGTCGACGCAGGCGCGCACCCGGGCGCTGTTGCGCGTCCAGGACGGCTGCAACCAGTTCTGCACGTTCTGCATCGTGCCGTTCGTGCGGGGCCGGTCGGTCAGCGTGCCGCCCGAGACGCTGATGAACGAGGCCTTCCAACTGGTGGCGGCGGGCTATCAGGAAATCGTGCTGACCGGCGTGCAACTGGGCGGCTACGGCAAAGCCGACGGCTGGAGCCTGGGCGTGCTGCTGGACCGCCTGGCCGGTCAATTCCCCACCGTGCGCTTCCGTCTCAGCTCCATCGAGCCAGGCGAATTCACCTGGGACATCTTTGACGCGATGGCCGAGTACGCCAACATCTGTCCGCACCTCCACCTGGCCCTCCAGCATGCGAGCGACTCGGTGTTGGAGCGGATGCGACGCGGCTATACCCGGGCCGACTATGACCGGCTCGTCGAGCGCTTCCTCGGGGACCATCCCGACGGGGCCCTGACGGCCGACATCCTGGTCGGGTTTCCCGGCGAGACGGAGGACGATTTCCAGCAACTGGTCGCCTACCTGGAGCGCCAACCGTTCGCGCAGTTGCACGTCTTTCCGTATTCGAACCGGCCGGGTACGGCCGCCGTGCGCTTCGACGGGCAGGTGCCGGAACCCGAGAAGCGTGCCCGCACTGACGCCGTGCTGGCGGTGGCCCAGCGGAAGATACGGGCCTTCCGCAAGCGCTTTGTCGGTCGCACCATGGAGGTGCTGGTGGAAGATGGACAGCACGGCATGACCGCCAACTACCTGCCGGTTCGAGTGGCGGCCCCGGCCAATGTCCGCGTGCAGGTGAGTCTGCATGCCCTGGATGGGGATGATCTCCTTGGAGCCGTCATATAAAGGAGTCGGCCGGGGCCGGTGGAATGTAGGGCGGGCCTTGGAACCGCCAGCGAGAGAAAGATGCTGACGGTGCCTGAGTTTTTAGGGAGAGGGATGGGTATGGCAGGGTTTCTCGAGAAGCTGCGCACGCAGCGACCGAAGTACACGCCGCCGACGAACGGCAGCGGCGCGCCGGCCATTCCTGACGACCTGTGGCTGAAGTGCACGGCGTGTGCCGCTCCGGTGTTCCGCAAGGTTTTTGACGAGAACCTCAAGGTCTGCGAGAAGTGCGGCCACCATCACAAGATGACGGCTCGCGAGCGGCTCGCCAGCCTGGCCGATGCCGACAGCTTCGAAGAATGGGACGCCCAGGTCAGCGGCGGCGATCCGCTCAACTTCAGCCCCGATTACCTGCCCAAGCTGCGCAAGGACCAGGACAAGACCGGCCTGCGTGATGCGGTCTTGACGGGCCAGATCCGCATGGACGGCATGGCGGTCGCGCTGGGCATCATGGACTTCCACTTTCGAGGCGGATCGATGGGCTCGGTGGTCGGGGAGAAAGTCACCCGGGCCATCGAAGAAGGCGCTCGGCGCAAGATTCCCGTGGTGATGGTGACGGCCTCTGGCGGAGCCCGCATGCAGGAGGGCGTGCTGTCTCTCATGCAGATGGCCAAGACCTGCGCGGCCGTGAACCGGGCGAAAGCGGTGCCCGTGCCCTACATCGTGGTGATGACCGATCCGACCACGGACGGCGTGG
>DASYBA010000047.1:0-3811 GCA_036501005.1 Candidatus Xenobia bacterium
GCGACGGTGCCCTTGGCTCCGTTGCGCACCAGCATCACACCGGCAGAAACGGCGGCGACGTCAGGAATCTCGCGCATGCTCTTGGTGGTAAACGCCTGGTAACTGGGAGCGGATTCATAGACGCTGGCACCTCCGCCTCCCCCGTTCCACGCGGTTTCGACCGCGGATCCACTGGTCATGTCCAGAACAGTGCCGCCCACCGCCACGACAGAAGGACAGGTGGCGGGCCACCCCACTTTTCCTCCGGTGTCGCCGGTGGCGCCAAAGTAGCTGACACCGTCATGTTGCATGTGAAAATCAAAAAAGGTGATGTTCAAGGTCAGGCCGCCCGTCGTAAACGTGCCCCCCTCACTGGCGCCCGTGCTCCAACTCATGCTGACGACCGAGACCGGCACGCCGTTTACGGATGCATTGGACGCGTAGTCAACGGCGGCCAGCATGTCCGCCAGGTTGGGGCTTTTGGCCAGGACCAGGAGGATCTGTGCCTGCGGCGCCATGGCATGGACCATGTCCACGTCCAGAGCGGTCTCGACCGACCACCCCCCGCCCGCAAGGGTGCCCGCCTCCTCGGCAATGGTCAACTGGCTGGTCGGATCCGGTAGCCCGCAGGCTGTAGAGTAGGTCTGGAGGTCGGCCAGGATCTTGCTGTCGCCGTAGCCCGTGGTGATGTCGCTGTTGTACCCGACGGCATCGACAATGGCGACGACGACGCCGGTGCCCCCGGTGTTGCTGGTGTTGCTGAGGTCGGTCGAGGAAAATTCCTGGATTTCGCCGTACGCCGTCTGTAACGCAAGGGCATTCAGACCGTTGGTGGCCGAGTCGTAAAACTGGTTGGCGGGTGTGACGCCGGCCGCAACTCTTTCGAGGTGTGACGCCGGCTGAAACGTGATGTTGCCGGGGTTGTTGGCATGGGTCGGCGCAGGAAATGCCACCACGTTGGCAGTGGGCAGTGTCGACGGGGTTGACGTCGTGCCGCCGGAGGAAGACGTCAGCGTCCCATGGTCACCGGCGCCGGGGGCAGAGCCGCCTCCACCGCATCCCGTCATCCCCATGATCAGGCCCAGGAGGCCCGCCAATCCGGCCAGTTCGCGTCTTTTCAGTCCCATGCCCTGATTACACCTCCGTCCGGTCATGATGGCGGAGCCGCCGCCACAGCAGGCCGCCTCCGACGGTCAACACCAGCCAGGTGGCTGGTTCGGGCACGACCGTGGCGCGGAACGTAAACTTGTCGGTCTCGGTCTCGTGGCTGGCATTGGTAAACGAGACGGTGAAGGTGGTGGGAGCACCGTTCGGGGCCGCGACCGTGGGAAGCACGTAGGTGAGAGTGCCCCGGAAGCCACCACACAGGCAGAACACATCGAACGTCTCGGACGGCGCCGACGTCACCAGGGTGGAGCTAAAGCAGTTCTTGGCTGGAAAATTGTTCGTGCCCTGATTGCTGGGTCCGCTGCCCAGCGTCGTGTTCCAGTTCAGGACGCCTTTGCATGGGCCAAACACGTTGGCCTGCGCGTCGAAGAGAAAGTCCTTCGAGCTGACCGGAAGCATGTCGACCACGAATCCGCAGGCAGGACATGACGCGTGCGTCGCGCAGAGTGTGTTCGAGATCCCGCAAACCGTGATCAGGTAGGTGAGCGACGCCGCCGATACTGGCCGAACCAGGCACAGCAAGAACAGCAGCGTTGCAGCCAGACTCAACCGTAGTCTCACTCGAGTTGGTTCAACCTAGACCTCGTACGTCTCCTCCCCGAACGGCACAAAGCCCCGCGCCAGGTAATTGGACAGCGCTGCGGGGTGGTCCAGCGTGCAGGTATGCAGCCAGACGCGGTTGGGGGCGAGGGCCCACGCCCGCTGCACGGCTTCGTCGAGCCGATTCTTGTGATGCACGTTACCACAGTTCACGCGATGTTCATCAAATCTAGCCGCGGGCGAGTTAGCATGACGTCATGCTAAGAGCAGGCGACGTTCTTCAGTCCCGCTACGCCATCGAGCGCCTCATCGGCCAGGGCGGGATGGGCCGCGTCTACCTGGGACGGCAGATCATGTTGCGGCGCCTGCCGGTGGCCATCAAGGAAGTGGCTTTCGACCACATCCATGCCGACGACCTGGAATCCGCCCGGGAGGCCTTCCGCCGGGAAGCCGAGACGCTGGCCTCGCTGTCCCACCCCAACCTGGTCGACGTCAAGGACTGTTTTGAAGAGTCAGGCCACCTCTACCTGGTCATGGAGTACGTCGATGCCGAGCCCATGGATGCCCCGGACGGTCCCTTGCCGCTCCGCACCATCGTCGACGTGGCCCGCCAGCTCTGTTCCGTGCTTTCCTACCTGCACAGCCAGAGCCCGCCGGTCCTGTTCCGAGACCTCAAACCGGGCAACATCCTGATGGAGCCTGACGGCCGCATCCGCCTGGTCGACTTCGGCCTGGCGCAGGAAAGGGAGATGACGCCCAGCCTGATTCTCCAGGGCACGCCAGGCTACGCACCTCTCGAACAGTTGACGGAGACCAGCCTGCCGTGCGACGAGCGGACCGACATCTACGGTCTCGGCGCCACGCTCTGGTTCCTCATGACGGGGCATCAACCGGTGGATTCCCGCACCCGCATGGTCGACGACGTTTTGGACGCTCCCGTCGGCATGCCCACCTGGCTGACGGCCGCCGTGGTGCGCATGCTGGCGTTGCGCCCGGAAGACCGGTTCTCCTCGGTGCACGACATCGCCAACCTGCTGGAACGGCATGCCCCCACCGATCGGGCGCTGCCTCGAGTGGAGGCCTTCGTGCGAGATGGCCAGGGCCGCGCCTTCGACCTGGAAATCTTCGAGGCCGGCGAGGCCTGGATTCGGTTCTGCTGCCCGGAGCGGCGTTGGATTCGCCGACCGAAGGAGGTCTTCTTCAAGCGCCGGGGGCACCGCGAGGCCGTAGCCGTTCCCATCCGCGCCTTCGACAGCGATGAAGTGCAAGGCGAGAGCGTCTACCAGGTCGTGCTCGATACCCCTCCCCCTTCGCTCATGCGCCTGTTACGGGCCAGCCTCCCGCTGGCTCGGGGCCGCAACGCCCGCCGCTTTGAGGTGAACTTGCCCGTCGATATCGCCGAGGTCGAGGTGAGTGGCGAGGCCATCGATTTGTCTGAGACCGGCAGTCGCCTGGTCACGACGGCCCCTCTACCGCTGGGCCGTCGTCTGCACGCCTCCATCCGTCTGCCGGGCGGCATGCTGCCGGCGGTCGTCGCCGAGGTGCGTTGGTGCCAGGCTCGTCCCGATGGGTATGAGAGCGGCCTGGTGTTCACCGACGTCGACGGCTGGACCATCCAGGGCCTGCGCCAGTACTTCGCAAGGTGTGCTTGAGGCCCCTAATGCGGTGACCCCGAGGCAGTGGCGGTGGGTGAGCCGCTGGGCGCCGCGCTATGCAGGGTTCGGCTGTCTTCCAGGCGGCGGTTCTCGTCGAGAATGGGGTAATCGATTTTGACCTCCTTGGAGAGGTCGTAGACGAGCTGGACCCGGTGGGATTCCGCGATGACGTTGTCGATAGAAGCTTTGAGATCGAGGAAACGGGTCAGCACCCTGCCGACCTTGATGAGCATGACCCCGTAAGGCGCCCGCACCAGGATGCCACCTTTGGCGGCGCCGGGATCCTTACGCAGCGCGTCTGCGACCGGCGTGCCCAACAGATCTTCGATGCGCGTCATGGTCAGGAAGCCGACCCGGCCGCCCTGCTGGATGATGCGGGGGTCCTTGGTATGGTTGAGCACCATGGTGGCGAAGTTGCCTGTCGACTTCAGGTCGGCCAGGGCGTCTTTCGCTTTCGCATCGTTGGGGCT
>DASYBA010000048.1:0-5323 GCA_036501005.1 Candidatus Xenobia bacterium
AGCACAGGAGCGTGACCA
This sequence comes from Candidatus Xenobia bacterium, assembly GCA_036501005.1. Taxonomy (GTDB): domain Bacteria; phylum Vulcanimicrobiota; class Xenobia; order RGZZ01; family DASYBA01; genus DASYBA01. Next base: position 19 of record DASYBA010000048.1, read on the forward strand.
TGGCGCCACGAAAGGCTCTGGCATGGCGTCCTTTTCTGAATGGAACGAAGTGGAAGGACGGCGGATCATCGAGGGCCTGGAACGTGGGCCCGGGGCCCTGCTGCCAATGCTGCACGCCCTCAACGACACGTTCGGATACATCCCCGACGCCGGCGTGCCGATGGTGGCCCGGGCCTTGAACCTGTCCCGGGCCGAGGTGCACGGCACCCTGACGTTCTATCACGACTTCCGCAAAACGCCGCCGGGCCGCCACGTCATCAAATTGTGTCGGGCCGAGGCGTGCCAGGCCCGAGGCAGTCGAGCGCTGGAGGCGCATGCCAAAGCCGCCGGGGCATCGGTAGACCCCGTCTACTGTCTGGGCAACTGCGCCAACGGGCCGTCGCTGCTGGTCGACGGCCGGTTGCACGCCGAGGTCGACGCCGCTCGATTCGATACGATTTGCCAGACGCTCGATGCCCCCGACCCTGACGAGGTGCAGGCCGGGTCGGGCACGCGGGCCTACGTGCCCGGCGATGCGACGGCCGTGGCCTTGGGGGCCGACGACGTGGCTCGGGCGCTGAGCAAAGCAGGGCTGTCGGTGGTGCGGACGGGGTCTCGGGGTGCGTTCTGGCTCGAACCTCTGGTAGAATTCGATACGCCGGAGGGGCGAATCGCTTATGCCGGGGTCCGCCCGGAGGACCTCCCCCTGCAGGTCGGTCACGCCAAGTGCATCGGCAATCCATTGCGGCACCAATGGTTCCAGGGCCAGACAAGGCTGACCATGGGGCGAAGCGGCGTGGTCGACCCGACGTCCTGCCGGGACCACGAGGCCCAGGGGGGCCTGCAGGGCTTGCGCCGTGCCTTGGGGATGACCGGCGATGGCATCGTGGCCGAAGTGGAGGCCTCTGGCCTGCGGGGCCGCGGCGGGGCGGGGTTCCCGGCGGGACGCAAGTGGCGGACCGTCTTGACGGCTCCCACGGGCGTCCGATACATCGTCTGCAACGCCGACGAGGGCGACTCGGGCACGTTTGCCGATCGACTGCTCATGGAAGGCGACCCGTTCATGCTCATCGAGGGCATGGCGATTGCGGGCGTCGCCCTCGGAGCCGAACAAGGGTATATCTATCTGCGGTCCGAGTATCCTCAAGCGGCCAAGACCTTGCGGCAGGCGCTGGAAGACGCCCGCCGATCGGGCCTCCTGGGGGACGTGCTGGGCAGTGGCAAGCGGTTCGACATCACCTTGCGGATGGGGGCAGGCTCGTACATCTGCGGCGAGGAAACCGCCATGCTGGAAAGCCTGGAGGGCAAGCGGGGCCAGGTCCGGGCCAAGCCTCCCCTGCCCGCCATCCAAGGCCTGTTCGGTCGTCCGACGCTGGTGCACAACGTACTGTCGCTGGCCGCCATCCCCACCATCCTGGCCGATGGCGGGGCCGCTTATGCCTCCCATGGTGTGGGGCGTTCCCGCGGCACCCTGACGGTTCAACTGGCTGGCAACGTCAAGCGAGGTGGCCTCATCGAGGTGCCATTTGGCATGACCCTGCGGGAGATCATTGAAGGGTTCGGCGGCGGCACGAACAGCGGGCGTCCGATACGCGCGGTGCAGGTGGGCGGTCCGCTCGGCAGTTACCTGCCGGTGTCGCTCCTGGACGTGCCGCTGGACTATGAGGCGTTGGCCGAAATGCAGGGTCTGCTGGGGCACGGAGGCGTGGTCGTCTTCGACGACACGGTGAACATGGCGGAGCAGGCCCGCTTCGCCTTCGAGTTCTGCGCCCTGGAGAGCTGCGGCAAGTGCACCCCGTGTCGTATCGGATCGACTCGAGGGGCGGAAACCATCGATCGCCTGCTGGCCGGTGACGAGGCGGCGCGGAGCTTGCTAGACGAGCTGTGCGAAACGCTGACGGATGCGTCCTTGTGCGCCCTGGGCGGGTTGACGCCGCTACCGGTGCTCAGCGCCTTGCGACATTTTCCAGAGGACTTTCGAGTCCGGGAGGAGGCCCATGCCGGTATTCAAAGAGGTTGATCGGGGAACCCCCGCCCGACAAGGGGAGCTGGTCACGCTGACGATTGATGGTCGTCCCGTGACGGTTCCGACCGGGACGTCGGTCATGCGGGCGGCCCGGGAGTTGGGGATAGACATCCCCAGCCTGTGCGCCACCGATCGCCTGGAAGCGTTCGGCTCCTGTCGCCTGTGCCTGGTGCAGATTGACGGGCGGCGGGGCACGCCCGCCTCGTGCACGACCCCCGTCGAACCGGGCATGGAGGTGCACACCCAGGGCGAGAAGGTGGAGCGCCTGCGGCGCAACGTCATGGAGCTGTACATCTCGGACCATCCCTTGGATTGCCTTACCTGCTCGGCGAACGGCGACTGCGAATTGCAGGACATGGCCGCCGACGTCGGGTTGAGACAGGTTCGATATGGTGACGAAGGCGCCCGCCACCGCACCCACGAAGTCGACGAGTCGAACCCGTACTTCACGTTCGAACCGGACAAGTGCATCGTGTGTTCGCGCTGCGTGCGGGCTTGTGAGGACGTGCAGGGAACGTTCGCCCTGACAGTCGACGGCCGAGGCCTGGGGTCGCTTATTTCCGCCGGCCAGAACGAGTCGTTCCTGGATTCCGAATGCGTGTCGTGCGGGGCCTGTGTCGACGTCTGCCCGACCTCGACGCTCAACGAGAAGAGCGTGATCCGGAACGGCCTGCCCGACCGGAGCGTGTTGACCACGTGCGCCTATTGCGGCGTGGGCTGCACCTTCAAGGCAGAGGTCAAGGGCACGAAGGTTGTCCGCATGACGCCCTTCCGGGATGGCAAGGCGAACCATGGGCACTCGTGCGTGAAAGGCCGATTTGCCTTCGGCTATGCGACGCACCCCGATCGGGTCAAGACGCCTTTGATGCGAGAGAAGATCACCGATCCGTGGCGAGAGGCGACCTGGGATGAAGCGATCAAGGCCGTAGCGGACAAGTTCCAGGCGATCCAGGGCCGAGACGGTCGGTCATCGGTAGGCGCCATCACGTCGTCACGATGCACCAATGAGGAGACGTTCCTCCTGCAGAAACTGGTGCGGGCCGTCATGGGCAACAACAACGTGGATACCTGCGCCCGGGTGTGCCACTCCCCGACCGGCTATGGCTTGAAGACGGCCTTTGGCACGTCGGCCGGGACCCAGGACTTCGATTCCGTCGACTCGGCCGACGTGGTCGTCATCATCGGGGCCAATCCGACAGAGGCCCATCCCGTTTTTGCATCCCACATGAAACGTCGGCTGCGCGACGGCGCGCAGCTCATGGTGATCGATCCTCGACGCATCTCGCTGGTGGAGACGCCGCACGTCAAGGCGGTCCACCACCTGCAGTTGCGTCCGGGCACCAACGTCGCCGTCATCAACGCGCTGGCGCACGTGGTCGTGACGGAAGGCCTGGTGAACGAAGCGTTTGTCGCGGAGCGGTGCGACCCGGTGACCTTCGAGCGGTGGCGGGCGTTCGTATCGGATCCCGTCAATGCTCCCGAGGCGGTCGAGGCGGTGGCGGGGGTGCCTGCCGCGGATCTGCGGGCGGCGGCCAGATTGTATGCGACGGGGGGCAACGCCGCCATCTACTATGGACTGGGCGTGACCGAACATAGCCAGGGATCGACGATGGTGATGGGCATGGCCAACCTGGCCATGGCGACCGGAAATCTGGGCCGGCCGGGCGTGGGCGTGAACCCCCTGCGAGGGCAGAACAACGTGCAGGGCTCGTGCGACATGGGGTCCTTTCCCCATGAATATTCCGGCTATCGACACGTTGCCGACGACGCCACCCGCAAGATCTTCGAGGCGGCCTGGGGCGTGCCGCTCGAGACCGAGCCCGGGCTGCGCATTCCCAACATGATCGATGCCGCCATCGATGGGACGTTCAAGGCGATCTTCATCCAGGGCGAGGACATTGCCCAGTCGGATCCCGACAGTGAGCATATCCGCGCGGGTCTCCTGGCCATGGACTGTGTCGTCGTCAACGACCTGTTCCTCAATGAGACGGCCCGTTATGCGCACATCTTCCTGCCGGGCGCGTCGTTCCTCGAGAAAGATGGCACTTTCACCAACGCCGAGCGGCGCCTGGGGCGGGTGCGCAAGGCCATCGAGCCGCTGGCCGGCCTGGCCGAGTGGGAAGTGACGATTCGCATCGCCGAGGCCATGGGATATCGGATGTCCTATGCCCATCCGTCAGACATCATGGACGAGATCGCCCGCACCACCCCCACCTTTGCCGGCGTCAGCTACGACAAGCTGGATCGCCTGGGCAGCCTGCAGTGGCCGTGTACCGAGGAGAAACCCGAGGGCACCCCGGTGATGCACGTCGATCGCTTCGTGCGAGGCAAAGGGTACTTTGCGCTGACCGCCTACGTGCCCACCGAAGAGCGCACCGGGCCGCGCTTCCCGCTGCTCTTGACGACGGGCCGCATCCTCACGCAGTACAACGTGGGCCAGCAGACAAGGCGTACCGAGCAGGATACGTGGCACCCGGAAGACGTGCTGGAGATCCACCCACACGACGCCGAGCAGCGGGGCGTTCGCCAGGGCGACCTGGTGTCGTTGGAGAGCCGCATCGGCAAAACCACCCTGCATGCCGACCTCACCGACCGGGTCCAGCCGGGCGTCGTGTACACGACGTTCCATCATCCCAAGACGGCGGTCAACGTGGTGACGACGGAGTATTCCGACTGGGCGACGAGCTGCCCCGAGTACAAGGTGACCGCCGTGCAGGTTCGGCTGGCGAGCGGGCGGGCTGAGAGTCAGGAGCGACGGGCGCAGGAAGTGGCGGCCCTGAGCGGCGGCCGCCCCAGCGCGGTAGACGCCCCGTGAAGGCGGAGCGCCTGGTGCACGACGCCAACCAGATTGCTGCCTACTTTGCGGCCTATCCTCACGATGAGGCGGTCCAGGGCGTGGCCGACCACCTCAACCGGTTCTGGGAACGCCGTATGCGAGAGGCGTTCCATCAGCTTCTCCGCAGCGGGCAGGGCGGCTTCCACGCCCTGGTGGTGGAAGCCGCCGCCCGGGTCAGACCCTAGATTTTACGAGCGGGCAACCAAATATTTACGGCCAGGCATGGACTTCAGCCAGGCTGCTTGATTATAATGGGGGCAACTAGCAGTATAGCCGGAGGGACCCATGTCGGACCCCATCGCCCTTTTACGAGTCGGTTCCACCTCGACCACCACAGCCGTGGCGCCGCGCACCGCGGTGGTGCCAGAGGTAGCCGATCCCGCGGAGAGCTATCAGGCAGGCAGTCTGCAGACCCTCCCGACGGCCGTGAGCCGGGTTGCGGCGCCATCACCCGCCCCGCCCGC
>DASYBA010000049.1:0-10279 GCA_036501005.1 Candidatus Xenobia bacterium
CGGCGAGATAGGTGTAGTAATGGGCCTCATCCAGGACCAGCGAGTAAGGGCCGGGAATGCCCGACGCGTCCAGCTTGGCCACCGCGTTGAGCACGTCCGACGCGATCTGGGCCGGGTGGGTCCAGTCACCGATGTCGAGGGCGGGAGACTGGGGGTTGTTGAGGAAGCCCGTCCCGCCGTTGTGGCCATAGAATGCCAGGCGATCTTCAGCGTTGGCCACCTCTCGGGCAGCCGCCTCGGCGGCCGAGGTGTCCAGGGTCGGCCCTCCCCGCTCCCACACGTCGACCAGGGCCAGTGGCTGATAAAACGAGCACTCCACTTCGGACAGGAGCACCACCTCGGGCACGGTCACCTGGGCTCTGGGAGACTGATTCTCGGTCGGCGACTCGTGGGTCGTGCCAAGGCGCACCGCCACGAAGTCCCAGCCGTGAGGACCGTCGAAGTCGGCCACGTGGCGAGCGGCCAGAAAGTGGCGAGCGACCCGCACCACGGCTTCGTCCAGCTCTTTCCAAACCCCGTCGCCCCAGGGAGCCCGGCTTCGTCGTAGCCAATCCATGCTCATTTGATTCCTTTCAAGTCGCCGACGGTCGCCTGCCGACCTCGCGCATCGGGGGCCGTTTCGCCGGCGGCCTCTTCAATCTCCAGGAGGGAGCCCTCCGTAAACAGGTACTTCTTGAGATTGGCCGAGAAGACCGGGTCTCGCCGCCGGATCCACTCCAGCAGCATCGAGGCGTGCTCCTTCTCCTCATCCCGATTGTGCGCCAGGACGGCCCCCAACTCGTCGTCGTCCGCGGCATCGACTCGTTGCTGGTACCAGTCGATGGCCTCCAGCTCTTCCATGAGACTGACGATGGCCCGATGCATGTCCAACGTCCGGACTTTGAGCTTGTCTAACGGTTCGTGATAACCCTCGGACGCCATGTCGCCTCCACATGAATGGATTTCAAGGAGCCCAGCGTTTCTGGCCTTCTTTTACCCACTCCTGCTCAAAGCTACTGCGCAACCCCCGGAATCCAGTCTTCCGGCGTCACGGAAACCAGGACCCACTCCGCCGGTGGGTGCTCAGCCCCATTGGCGACCGGTTTCTCTTCTTCCAGCACCAGGTCACGAGTGACCCCCACTGCCGGGGAGGGCGGATCCTCCCGCTCGGGCGGCTCAGGCCCAGGCTCCGCCTTCTCTTCTTCGAGAAGCTGCTCGGGTGTGACGACCACGGCCATGGTAAGCGGGTCTTCCAGCTCCGTGACCTCCAGCTCGACGTCCTCGACGTCCTGCAGCTCTACGACCTCGACCTCCACGGCCGGGGTCTCTTCCTTAGGCTGGGCGGGGGGATTGTCCTCGACCGCAGGCTCAGGGGCAGCGACTTCAACAGGGGTGACCATGTCCGCCAACGGCAACTGCGATGTGTCTTCCTCGGCGGGCACCTCCGTGCGCGGCAGCTTGTGGGGGGCGAGCGAATCGCGCAGTTCCGCCACCACTTCGGGGGCCAGTTTCACCGCCTCCAACAGGCCGTCCACCGAGGCCTGGGCGGTTTCGAGGTCGCCTTGGGCGACCAGTTCTTCCAGCGCCCGGCGGTAGTGGGAAACATACGTGTCGGGCCGGGCTCGCAAGGCATTCTCCCACGACTTGACCGCCGAGTCTCGCTTGTTCAGCTTGTCGTAGGCTCGCGCCAGGTGTGCGTAGGTGTCGCCACTCTCATGCAGCCGCAGGGCCTTGTTGTACTGCACCAGGGCCAAGGAGTACTTGGCCAGCTCCCGATAGATGTGCCCGAGCTTCAAGGTCAACGCCAAGTGTTGCGGGCGATCCTTGAGCAGCTTGTTGACGTAGGCCATGTTGTCTCGCGGGTTGGCAGCCGTACCGGCGATTCGGCACAGTCCGTGCACGACATCCTCCAGGTGATCGTCCAGATCGAGCGCCTGCATGTAGCGTTCTTCTGCCTGGGTGGTGTTGCGGGCAGCCTCGGCGGCCTGCCCCTGCCGCAGGGCGACTTGCGCCGGCGAGGGACCGGCGGGCTCGCTCTGGGCTGGGGACGGCTCCGAGGGCTCGTCCTGCGCCAGGGAGGGCGGGGGGGGCGCGGCCTGACCGTTGTGGGTGGGGGCCTCGCCCGCCGGCACCGCCGGCGGGGCCTGGCGGGTGCGGATGGTCGCCAGCAACTCCGTTGCTTCGACGTGGTGCGGGGCCGTCTCCAGGACCTTCTCTAGCTTGGCTGCCGCCCGGTCGAGCTTGCCCAGCTCGAGAAAATCGCGGGCCATCTCGACCTGCTCGTTGACCTCTGTGTCGACCACCGACTGGGCTCTTTCCACGGGCGCAGGGACGGGTGCTTCCGCCGCCCGCCGCAGCTCGAAGGGATCAGCGACGGTGGGGGCTTCCTCCAGGTGGGCCACCGGCGCGGCGACGGGGGCAGGCTCTGGGGCAGGCTGCGCCTCTGCCACCGGCTCGGGAGCCGGGGCAGGGGGTTGGGCGACGGGTTCAGCAACCACCTCTGGCGGCGGCGGCGCCGGTGAAGAGCCGACCACTCCGGTGGTGGAACTGGAACCGGGGCCGCTGAGGCCACCCGTGGTCGAGGACCCCGTCAATGCTGCACCCCCAGGCGGTCTGGCCGGGCGGCGAGACGACGGCGTCTCGTTCTTGAGCTCGTTCATCTCCGTCTCGAACATCTGGTAGAACTCTTGATCGCTCGCCTGGGAACTGAGATCCAACCCCTGGTCGAACAACATGCGGGCCTGGAACCGATCGCCCCGCTCCCGAGCCATCAGTCCCATGTAATAGTAGGACTGATAGTGATCCGGGTTCTCTTGCAAGACCTGCTCCAGCAGCCCCTGGGCTTCGTCCAGCTTGCCCGAGCTGTGCGCGATGACGGCTTTACGGAACATGTTCTTGACGGCGGCAGAGCCCGTGACGTGCATGGACGCCAGGGCAGCCGGCATGGGGGGGGCGGCGGGGGTCGCCGAGGCTCGCACCGGTTCAGGTGCAGGCGGTGGAGGCGGGGGGGGCGCGGGCTCCGGTGCAATCTGGATCGGCTCAGGAACTGGAGCAGCAGATGGCGTTGAGGGTTTGGGTAGCGGGGGCGCGACCCCCTGGGATGTCACGGCCGGTTCAGCGGGCTTGCTGGCGGAGACGAGCGGCGGAGGCGCCTTCAGGCCCTGGCCGGCGTGCGGACCGGTGGGCAGGCCAGGCAGGGCGGCGGGCGGCGGGGCAGCAACGGCAACGGCGGGTGCAGCAGGGGAAGCTGGAGCGGGCACGGGAGGCGGCGCGGCCGCGGCAGGGGATACCGACGAGTAGGTCGCGGGCACCGATGCAGGCTGGTCTACCGCGACATCGCCGCTGAACAGTCGATCCAGGGCTGTCTCCGCGTCCACATGATGGGGATAGAGGTCGAGGACGTGATTGTACTGCAGCTTGGCCTCGTTGATCTTGTCCAGGCGGGTGTAGAGCCGGCCCAGGGCCATCATGTAGTTGACGTTGTTGGACTCGTGCGCGAGGGCTTCCAGGTAGTTTTCGATGGCCAGGTTGACCTGGGCGTTCCTTTCGTACAACTGGGCCAGATTGCCCCAGACGGTGGCGCTGTCGGGAGCGATGTGGCTGGCCTTCTGCGCCATGCGGATGGCTTCGTCCCGCTTGCCCCGCTTGTCCAGCCCCGTGGCGTACTCCACCAGAACCCGAGGGTCGTCTGGCTTCATCTTGAACGCTTCTTCCAAGGCTGAGAAAGCGTCGACCTCGCGGTTGTTCCGATACAGGGCCTGGGCCAGCAGCAATCGCCCGGCCACATCGTGCGGGGTCGCCCCGACAAGCTGGTTGAGGTAGTCGAGCGCCTGTTCCGGCTTGTTGCGCACGTCCAGATAGAGTCGGCCCAGCTCCCGCAGGGCAAAGGCGTTCTGCGGGTCCTGATCGTGAATCTTGACCAGCTCCTCGAAGGCGTAGTCCCATGCTTCCAGAGTGCCGAAGCACTCGGCCAGCAGTTCCCGGGCCTTGAGAAAGTCGCTGCGCGCCTGCAGCACGCGCTGCAGGGTCTGGATGGCCAGATCGAGGTTGCGGCCTTCCTTATAGGAGAGCGCCAGGGCGATCTGCGACTCTGCATCGTTGGGATTGGCAGACACGGTGTTCTCGAGCTCCCGGATCGCCTCCGGGAACCGGCCGAGCGAGCGCAGACTGGAGGCCAGGTCACGGTGGAAGTGCGCATCCTGGGGTTTGATCTCCAGCGCCTTCTGGTATTCTTCGATGGCTTTGTCGTGTTGATTGGACTGGGCATACACCAGGCCCAGATTGTAGTGGGCGAAAGCGTCTTTTGGATTCAATCCGATACTGTTGTAATAGTGGGCAACGGCCTTTTCCGAGTCGCCCGCTTTTCGATAGGCGTCAGCGAGATGGTAGTAGCCATAAGCATCGGTCGGATTGATGCGCACGACGTTCTCGAGGGCCTCGATGGCCTCTTCCAGGCGAGCCGTCTGCAGATAGATCATGCCGAGCTGGTAATAGGCCTCGGCGTAACGGTTGTCCAGCTCGATGGCCTTCTGGTACATCTGGGCGGCAAACTCCAACCGGAAAATGGCTTCGCAGGCCTCCGCCAGGGCAAAACAAGTGCGGGGATTGTCCTTGTCCAGGTCGATGGCGCGCTGGAAGGCCTTGATGGCCAGATTCGTCTTGCCCTGCTTCATGTAGGCCCGGCCCAGGGAATAGTGGCCCTTGGCCATGTTGCCGTCCAGCTCGATGGCTTTCTGCAAGAGCCGGATGGCCATGCCGGTATTGCCTTCCTTGTCGTACAGCACGCCCAGGTTGAACTGGGAATCGGCCGACTTGGGGTTGGCCTCGCAGGCCCGCTGGAAGTTCATGATGGCCGGTTGATTCTGCCCCAGCAAGGCATAGATCTGACCCGACTCGTCGTAGGCTTCCCACAGCCGATTGTTGACTTCCAGCGACTTCTTCAGACTGGCCAGCGCCATCTCGGGTTTATCGAAATACCGATAGGCCTTGCCGAGCAGGAGGTGGGCGTGCCCGTCGTTGGGGTTGCGAATGACCGGCCCCTGGAACTTCTCCAGACAATCCATGATGCGCTTCTGATAGAACCGTGCGTTGGCGGGGTCCTTGTAGATGAGGGCCAGGTTGGGATCCAGCTCGTTGGCCTTGGCGAAAAACTTGACCGCGTGATCCAGGTCGCCCCCCCCCAGGCAGCCGATGAAGCCCTGGTGCAGATAGCTTCGACTGTGCTTGGGGTTGAGCTTGGTGGCCTGCTGGTACTCCTTGAGCGCCGGTTGCAGGTCGCCCTTTTCTTCCAGCGCAAAACCGTAGCCGAAGTGGGCCTCCGGGTCGTCCGGGTTGAGACGGACCAGGGTGGCATACTTCTGCAGATTGTAATCCGTCATCCAACAAGCTCCTCTCGCGAGCCGTGGAACTGCTGGCGATCGGCAACTGCGATCCGGCTCCTGCGCTATCCCCCGGGGGAATACGTGGTTCAGCCTCCAACGGCCCTTTCCCATTCGGTCCCGCATCGTTCCCTCCCTCCCTGAAAGGGCGACCGGCAGGGAAGGAACGCCAATTTGGAGGAGCGAACCCAGTGGCCCGCGTGGGCGCCAGTCCACCGAGCAGGAGGCCTTGTGATCGCCGGACCCCGAGTCAGACTGTGGGCGTTGGAAAGATTCGATATCAGCAAGAACTACCAATGGGGGAATGATTGGGAGCTCATCAGTCTGACCGGCATGGCACCGTACCCGAAATCCACGGTTGATATCGAACGCTGGTACGACTCGAATTTGAACAACACGACCGCCAAGCTCTTCAGCGTCAAGACGCACGAAGGCGAGTATATTGGAAATATCGAGCTGTCGGCCATCGACTGGCGGGTCGGCAAGTGCGAACTGGGGCTCATCCTGGGCGAGAAGAATGCCTGGAACCAGGGGTACGGCACCGAGGCCGTCAACGCAGCGGTCGATTTCGCCTTCAAGGAGATGCGGCTGCACCGGGTGTCGGCCAAAGTGCTGGCCTACAACCCGCGGGCGCAACGCTGCTTCGAAAAGTGCGGGTTTGTGCGGGAAGGCGTGGAGCGCCAAGGGTTCTACCTGCAAGGCGAGTTTCACGACGTGGTGATGTTCGGCCGACTCAAAACGGATGTAAAAACGACATGAAGAGCGTGTGGTGGGAAGACGGGGCGGTCTGTCTGCTGGATCAGCGACGGCTGCCACACCACGTGGAGACCCTCCGCTGCGAGACGCTGGCGGCGCTGTGCGAGGCCATCCGCACCCTGACGGTGCGGGGGGCTCCGGCCATCGGCATCGCAGCGGCCTACGGCATGGCCCTGGCCTCCCGGCAGGGCGTGGAGGCAGAGACGGCCGCCACCCTGATTCGACAGACCCGCCCGACGGCCGTCAACCTGTTCTGGGCCGTCGACCGGGTGCTGAAGTCTGGCGACCCTTTGGGGGAGGCCCACGCCATCGCGGCCGAGGATGACGAGGCCTGCCGCGCCATCGGGCGCTGGGGTGCCGAACTCATCGCATCGGGCGATACCGTGTTGACCCACTGCAACGCGGGCGGCCTCGCGACCAGCGGGTACGGCACGGCCCTGGGCGTGCTGCAGGCGTGCCACGAGCAGGGCAAGCGCATTCACGTCATGGTGGACGAGACCCGCCCGCTCTTGCAGGGCGCCCGCCTGACCACTTTTGAGCTGGCCCAGGCCGGCATTCCCCATACGCTGATCACCGACAACATGGCCGCTTCACTCATGCAAAAGAAACGCATCGACCTGGTGATCGTGGGGGCCGATCGGATCGCCGCCAACGGCGACGTGGCCAACAAGATCGGCACCTACGGCGTGGCCGTGCTGGCCCGCTGGCACCAACTCCCTTTCTACGTGGCGGCGCCGTTTTCGACTTTCGATCTGCAGTTGCCGAGCGGGAGCGGCATTCACATCGAAGAGCGATCGCCCGACGAGGTGAGGAGCTTTGCGGGGGTTCCCACCGCCCCGGCCGGCACGGCCGTCGTCAATCCGGCCTTCGACGTCACGCCGGCCGACCTGGTGACGGCCATCATCACCGAGCGGGGCGTGCTACGTCCAGACTATCGGGAGTCGCTGGCGGCGGTGTCGGTCACCCGATGACCCCGTACATAGACCTGTTGCGGGCCGGGCGCCTGACCCCCGCCCGCACCTACCTGCTGGTAGGCACTGATGCCACCGTGCATCATGACGTCGTGACCCGGCTGACTCGGGGGCTGGTGCAGAACCCAGAGCTGAACTTCGTTCGGGTGCGGGCTGGGGAACAGACCCGTTTTGAAGACATTTTGGCCGAGGCAGAAGCCTTTCCCATGCTCTCCAAGCGCCGGCTGGTCTGGGTGGACGCCCTCGATCGCCTGTCGGCGGCCGTGCGCGCGAACCTGGCAGCCTGGCTGCCCGACGTCAACAGCACGACCACCCTGGTTTTGTCCGTCGGCCCCAAGGCTGACGGCCGCAAGCCGGCACGAGGCAAAAAGGAGGAAGGCGCATCGCCTGAGGAGGTCGCGGAAAGGCTAGGGGTCACCATCCAGTGCGAGCTCCGATTTCCCCGCACCCCATGGGACAAAAGCCCGGATGACCGTCCGGCCTGGTTGGGCCTGGAACTCGAGCGTCGCAACCTGGCCGCCCCGGTCGATGCCCGCCAGGCGCTTCTGGGTCGGTTAGGGGGCAGCCTGGGCGAGTTGCGGTGCGAGCTGGACAAGCTCCAGGCCTGGTTGGGAAAGAGAGCGGCCATCACGGTGGCCGACGTCGAAGCGGTGGTGTGCCGGAGTGCGGTGGGGGGCATGCAGGAACTGAGCGGCCTGTTGCAGAGAAAGGACAGCCGATCATTGCTGCGCCTATATCGGGAACTGATCGACGGCGGCGTGGCTCCCTTCCAGATCCTGTCCTACGCCGGGTCGGTCGTGCGGGGTACTGCCTCGCCTGCCGGGTTGCGCACGCTGGTCGAGGCCGAGGTGGCGGCCAAGAGCGGCACCGACCCGACTCTCGCAGTAGAGCTTGCGCTGGTCCAACTGTGCCAACCGGGCCTTCGGTCTCCGGACCCGCCCGTCATGCGACCGCGACGATAGGAGCGCTGGATGAGACAACCGACGGTAGTGGTGGTGGGGGGCGCCAACCTGGACATCAAGGGCAAGCCCCACGTGACCCTGGTCGCCCACACTTCGAATCCGGGCCAGATCGACCTGACGGCCGGCGGGGTGGGGAGGAACATCGCCGAGAACCTGGCCCGCCTGGGGGTGCGAACCCGTCTCATCACGGTCTTCGGCGAGGATGCCTTCGGCCGCACCCTGGCGGAGAAGACGGCCGAGCCGGGGGTCGACGTGTCTCCCTCTCTCTTTTTGCCCGACGCCATCACCAGCCTGTTCGTCGCCGTCATGACGCATCGCGGCGATCTTGAGACAGCCATCGCCGATATGGGTATTCTAGATCGGATGACCCCGGAGTTTCTCGAGACCCGACGGGCTGTGCTGGAGGAAGCCGACTTTGTGGTGATGGACGCCGACGTGCCGCTCCCATGCATCGAGTACGTGTTGGATATCTGCGAGGCTCGCAAGACGCCGGTCTGTATCGAGCCGGTCAGCGTCGCGAAGGCGCAGCGCATCGCCCACCTGCTGGGGCGGCTCAGCATGGTCACGCCCAATCGGGAAGAAGCCGAGGTGCTGGTTCAGTTGCCCTTGAACGACGTGAAAGGGATCGAGATGGCAGGCCAAGAAATCATGACCCGAGGGGTTCGATGGGTGATGATCACCCTGGGCCCCGAGGGCGTTTTTCTGGCATCCGAGAAACAACAACGATTCGTCTCGTCGATTGCCACCATCGTCAGCGACTCCGTAGGTGCTGGCGACGCCTTGACCGCCGGTACCGTGTGCGGACTGGTGTACGACAAGCCCTATTTTGAAAGCGTGCGAATGGGCGTCGCCGCAGCGACCATGACCTTGATGACCCCGGAGGCGGTCAGCAGGTCCCTCACCTGGGAGTCGCTTCATGAAGTCCTGGAGCGAGTTCCCAAAGACTAGCCAATGGACCGCCACGCTCGGCGACGGCATTCGAGACGACGATACAGGAAGTTAACAATTCGTCGTAGATTCACCCGGATTGGAATGCTATCATACGGCAGGCAGAATACGTACCCACAGGAGGCACTCATGTTCTCAATCGGAGAAAAGGTCTTGCACCCCTTGCACGGGGTGGGCGTGGTCGAAACCATCGAGGAGAAGACCATCCTCGAAAAGATCGCCCGCTTCTCGACGATCTCTTTCCAGGGCGATCGCCTCAAGATCATGGTCAACCTGGATCAGGGCACCAACCTCATCCGCCATCTGGTCAATGAAGATGAGATTCCCAAGGTCATCGGCTTTCTCAAGGACTGCAAGGTCAACCTGGCCGTAAAGTCGTCCGAACGCTACAACATCAATCTCAAGAAGATCAAGAGCGGCGACATCTACCAGGTGGCTGAGGTCATTCGTGATCTGAGCGATCTGAGCAAGACCAAGAAGCTCTCCCCCAAGGAAGCGGCCATGCTGAAGCAGACCCGCCGACTTCTCGCGACCGAGTTCAGTTCTGTCAACGGCCAGAACCCAGATGACATCGAGATCATGCTCGAGAACATCTGCAAGGACGAGATCGTTCTCGCCGCCGTCTAAGAAGCCGTCATAAAGCGGTACGATTCTGCGCACCCCGGGTGTGCTGGCAGCGTTGAGGCTGCCAGCACGGTAAATGGAGGGAGGGTGCGTATTGTCGCGTCTGGAAGGTTTCCGACCGGCCCGGGCTCCGGAGGGGGCCCCCTGCTAGGTTCCTAGAGCCACGGCCGCCGCGCGCCCAATTCGATCCACACCCCGCATGTAGGGACGCAGCACCTCGGGAACGCGCACGGTACCGTCCTCTTCCTGGAAAGTCTCCAGAATGGCCGCCACGGTTCGACCCACCGCCACACCGGACCCATTGAGGGTATGGAGCAGTTCCGGCTTCGACTTGGGCTGGGGACGATATCGAATCTCCGCTCGCCGCGCCTGGAAGTCGCCACAGTTGGAACAAGACGAGATCTCGATCCAGCGATCCTGGCCGGGCGACCAGAATTCGATATCGTAGGTCTTGGCCGCCGAGAAGCCCATGTCGCCCCGGCAGAGCAAGATGGTGCGGTGCGGAATCTCCAGGAGCTGGAGAACGTGCTCTGCATCGTGCACCATCTTTTCCAGTTCCTCGTAGGACGCTTCAGGACGGGCAAATTTCACCAGCTCTACCTTGTTGAACTGATGGACCCGGATCATGCCCCGTGTGTCTCGCCCCGCCGCCCCGGCTTCT
>DASYBA010000050.1:0-4352 GCA_036501005.1 Candidatus Xenobia bacterium
CCACGCTCCAGAACGCGCTCCGGGGCGGTCAGGTGGCCGCCGCCTACCTGTTTGCCGGCCCTCGGGGCACCGGCAAGACGAGCACTGCCCGCATCCTGGCCAAAGCGGTCAATTGCGTCCATGCAGGTGAGCCCGAGGTTACCGTGCCGTGCAACCAGTGCCCGGCCTGCGTCAGCATTGGAGACGGCACCTGTCTCGACATTGTCGAGCTGGACGCCGCCTCACACACGGGCGTCGACGACGTGCGTGACGTCATCATCAGCAAGGTGCAGTTTCCACCCACCGAGGTGCGCCGCAAGGTCTATATCGTCGACGAGGTGCACAAGCTTTCCAATGCCGCCTTCAATGCCTTGCTGAAGACGCTGGAAGAGCCGCCTGGCCACGTCGTCTTCGTGCTGGCCACCACCGACCCCCAGAACGTTCCCCCCACCATTCTCAGCCGGTGTCAGAGGTTCGAGTTCCATCGCATCGAGCATGCGGTCATGGTGCGGCATCTGCGCCATGTCTGCCAGGTGGAGGGCATTCAGGCTGAGGAAGGCGCTCTGCACGCCATCGCGGACGCCTCGGAAGGGGCCATGCGAGACGCCCTGGTCATCCTCGAGCAGGTGGCGGCGCAGGGCGAGGTGGGGGAGGGAACGGTGCTGGCGACCCTCGGCTTGACGCCGCCGCAGGCGTTGGCCCGGCTGACCGACCTGGTGCTGGGCGGCGATGCCGGTGGCGCCATTGCGCTCTTGCACCAGTTGCAGGCCGAGGGCAAGGACCCGGCGCAGTTGGCCAAGGACGCGGTCGAGTGGTGGCGCAAGCTGCTCCTCTACCGGGTGGCCGGCGATCCGGCCGTGCTCATGACGATGGGCTCGGGCCTGGCCGAACGGCTCCAGGCGCAGGCCGCCTCGGTGACCACGGAACAAGCGTGGCGCCTGGTACGGTTGGGCCTCTCCCTGCTGGAAGAGATGCGGGAGGCCGCCTGGGTCACGGTGTTGTGGGAAGCGGCGCTGGTGCGCATGGCCCATCCCGACATGGACGCCGGCAGCGACGCCTTGGCGGCCAGGGTCACGGCGCTGGAACGGCACCTGGCCGGCGAGAAGCCCCCGCCGCCGGCGCCCGCCAAGAGTCGTCCCCCGAGCCCCGCCCCGGCTGCGTCTCCGCAAGCACTCCCCGCCATGCCGCCCGCCCCCGCCGGCGACATGCCGCTGCCGGAGCTATGGAAACGGCTCTTGTCGGTGCTCCAGCGCAAAGAGTCCGGACCGCTCTACACCTACATCGCCGAGGCGCGCCCGGTCTCGCTGGACGCAGGCCGTCTGACCATCAGCCTGGGGCAGGGCAAGTCATTTCAAAAGGAGCGCATCGAGCTACGCAAGGAGGCGGTCGAGCAGGCCACCGCGGAGGTCGCGGGCCGGGTGCTGCAGTTGCGGGTCGTGCTGGAGGGTGAGGGCCCGGGGCCCGCCGGGGCTGCATCTGCGGAGGCTCCGGGAAAGGTCCATGAGTCCTTTGTAAAGAATGCTACCGACATATTTGGCGGTCACATCGTGGAGTGAAGGAGACACACCAATGGCAGAGGGCAAGAAGGTGCTCCTGGTGGATGACGACGAGCACATCCTCAGGTCCCTCCGTACTTACCTGGAGATGGAGAGCTTCGAGGTGGAGACGGCCGGGGGGGGCGCAGAGGCTCTGCAGAAGGTGGGCACCATGGCGCCCGATCTCATCGTGCTGGACGTCATGATGCCGCAGATGGACGGTTTCCAGGTGCTGGAGGCGCTCAAGGGCCAGCCCGCCACTGAGAACATTCCCATCATCATGCTGACCGCCAAGGGCCAGGACCCCGACGTGCTGAAGGGCTACCAGCGGGGCGCCTCGTGCTACATGACCAAGCCGGTCAACTACAACGAGCTGGTCGACAACATCAACCTGGTCTTCGCTCAGGAGACCATCAACTCCAAGCAGAAGACGTACGAGGTCTAAGCCATGCGCAAGCAGATGATGCGGCAGATGAAGCGAGCCCAGCAGCCCAGCCAGGGCGGCGGCATGCAGGCACAATTGCAGGCGGCCATGCAGGAGCAGGTGGCCAAGCTCCAGGACGAGCTGGCCGGCATGCAGGTCGAGGGCGTGGCCGGCCAGGGGGCCGTCAAGGTCACGGTCAACGGGCAGCGGGATCCGCTGGCGGTGAAAATCGACAAGTCCGTCGTCGATCCCGAAGATGTGGAGCTTCTCGAAGACCTCATTCTCACGGCCTTGAAAGACGCTCTAGAGAAAGCGCAGGAGCTGGAACAGACCAACATGGCCAAGATGGCTGGCGGGTTCCTGCCGCCTGGGATGTCACTGCCGGGTCTTTGAACTTCTTCCCGGAGTCCCTCTCTCGGCTGGTCTCCGAACTGACCCGCATGCCGACGGTGGGCCCTCGCACGGCCCAGCGCCTGGCCTTCTACCTGTTGAACTGCCCTCGAGAGGACGTCGAGCGCCTGGCCCAGGCCATGCGAGACGTGCGAGAGCGCATCCGGCGCTGCGAGATCTGCTTCAACCTGAGCGAGTCGCCCCGCTGCGCCATTTGTGAGGATCCGCATCGAGACCGCACGGTGGTGTGCGTGGTGGCGGATTTCCGCGACGTGTCCGCGGTCGATCGGAGTGGCGCGTTCAAGGGGCTTTATCACGTGCTGGGAGGGTTGATCTCGCCCGTGGACGGCGTTGGCCCCGAGGATCTCAGCATCGAGGCGTTGCAGCAGCGAGTCGGGCGAGAGGGTATCGAGGAGGTCATCCTGGCCACCGATCCCACGGTGCCAGGCGAGACGACCGCGCTGTATCTGGCCCGGCTGCTCGCGGGTCGGGTCCCGCGCGTGACTCGTCTGGCGACCGGCTTGCCGCAAGGGGCCGATCTGGACTATGCGGACGAGGTTACCATCAGTCGTTCCTTGTCCGGTCGCCGTCCGGTGTAGGTGGCCCTTCCGCTCTACCTGCTAGCCTGGGCCCTGGCCTGGCGGTTCGCCATGCCGATCATCCTGCTCTGGATTCTGCCTGGGGTGCTCTCCAACGCCTGGGCGCTGAGCCATGCGAAGGTCCTGCTGACGGCGACTGACGTCCAGGCCGGTGAGCGCCTGTCCCGCGTCATTCCCCCTTCCGCCCTGGTGTTGAACGTCCCCGCGACCCATGCCCCGCTATCGCTGGTGACGGGGCGGGCCGTGGTCATGGGCTTCGGCGGCTGGATTTACTCCTACGGCATTCCCTTCCAGGACACCGAACGAGACGTCCACGCCATGTTGGCCGGCGATGCGGCCCTGCTGGTTCGATACGGGGTCGACTTTGTCGTCGACGACAAGCATTTCCCTGCCCTCAATACCGCCTGGTATCGGTTGCATTATCCCGTGGTGCTGGACGACGACCGCTGGACGGTCTACCGCCTCAAGTCTTGACTGGCGTGATGTTCCATGGCAGCTCGTCGGCTTGCATCACCAATTGGGCGCCCTGGTCGATCTGGGTTTGCGCCGCGTCCCGCAGCACCAGGTCGTTGCCGACCTTCTGGGTGGCGGTCGCCTTGGCCTCATCCTTGCGCTCGGCCACGCCGGCACTGTAGTTGCCAAACATGGCGGCGAGCGCTGCCTCGCTGTCGAACTCCTGGAAGCGGGTGGTGATGCCCTGATACAGGCTGGCGGCCGTGTCGGCGTCGACGTCGGATTCCGCCAGGTCGTCCAAGGCGGCCTGGATCTGGCTGGGGTCCTGCCCAGCCTTTTTCAACTTTTCGTAGCCGCGGGCCTTGAGAAAGGCCGCCATGCGATCGGCCTGGCGGCTGCCCCCAAACGAGGCTGCCGTGGCCGCCGACTGGTGATTGAACTGGCGAGCGGCGTCCCGGTTCTGCACCGCCTCGTCCTGGGCCCAGTTGTCCTGCTGGGTGGTGGCTTCCAGCTTCTCGTGGTCGTGGCGCAGGTGATTGTCGACGTCGACCTCGGCTTTGTTGCCCTCGACTTGCAGCTTCTGGCCTCGAGCCTGCTCCGTCATGACCAGGCGCGTCAGGCGGGCGATACGGGCGGCCTGGGCCAGCGTGGAATCCTGCGAGCTGGTGCCCACCGAATCGACGGGCAATGGCACGTCCGTCTTGAGCACGCTGTGCTGGCGAATCGCCACCATGGCGGCCATGACGGCCTGCATGTTGCTGCTGACAGCCTCGTCTCGGCGTTTGTCGTCAATGGGGTCGATGTAATCAGCCATGGCACCTGCTCCTGGATCGAGTCTTGGTCCTGTCAGTGTATCGCAAGCGGGGCCGGCAAAGCCATTACCTGGATGTTGCCGGTTCCCTACTTCCGGGTTTGACGGCCGGTATTCCTGCCTGACACAGGGGGCAGACCTCGGGTTTCCAGGCGGCGGCG
>DASYBA010000051.1:0-6549 GCA_036501005.1 Candidatus Xenobia bacterium
GGCGGGGCACCCGGGGCTTTTCCTGGTGCTCGACGAGGTGGAGATCGTCTTGCGCATGCGTCGGCCCGAGCGCATGAAGAGCCTCGAGGTGCTGCGTCAACTGGTCGACGCGGTGGACCAGAACGAATTTCCGGGCCTGCATCTTCTGGTGACGGGAACGCCCGACTTTTTCGATAGTACGCATGGCGTGGCGGGCTTGGAACCGTTGCACGAACGACTCAAGGTAGACTTCCGTCCCGGCACGCCCGACAATCTGCGCCAGGCGCAGATTCGCCTGCAGCCATTCGATAGAGAGCGGTTGATGAAAGTGGCCGGTCGAGTGCGGGAGCTCTATCCCGCCAAGACAGACCTGCAGGCTCGCGTGCCGGAGACCTTCGTCCGCCACATGGTGGAGCAGGTGACGCGGGGGTTTGGGGGCCAGGTGGAGGTCGTTCCCCGGCTCTTCCTGCGGGAGTTCGTCAACGTATTGGATCTAGTGGACCAGCGCCCGGACTATGACCCCCAGCGGGCGTGGCGCTTCGAGCCCTCCGTCGGTGTCGAGCTCAAACCGGAGGAAGAGGTGGCGTTGATGGCCTCCCCCGTGCGAGAGGTGTTGATCTAGCGAGGGCCCCGAGGCCGCAGCACGGGAAGCTGCTCCTCTGCGCGCCGAAAGCGCAACCGGTAGGATAGTGGTCCCCCCCACGGGAGTGAACTTTCTCGAAAGTACCCTCGTGGAGAGGGGACCAGGAAACAGGATTCAGTTCCACCTGGAACGGCCTGTTGCTCTTGGCGGTCTGCCCCTCTTGGTCTACGAAAAAGCGCACAGAGTATCGGTGGCTGGGAGGGTAATATTTTTGCCCGTGAACCCGTGAACGGTTTACCGTTCGCTATCGAAAATATCGTGCCAGGAATGACTGATAAGCGTTGCTACTCGTCAGGGACGGGGAGCTTGTCTATACGCTGCGGCACGCGCAGCCGGTTGGGCCAGTCGAAGTAGCGGGCGTCGACCAGGGTGAAAGTATGGTCGGTGCGGTTCCATCGCACAATCGTATCGAGAACGCGGTACAGAAGGGCTGGTTGTTGGGGGTTGCCCATCCACACCGAGTTGATAGGGCCCAACCTGAACTCCAGTTCGCCGAGCCTGGCTCGGTCCGCCCTGAACCACTCGAACATCGGCCCATGGCCCTGCCTGGACTCAGTCGAAAGGAGCACAGAGCCCACGATCAGGTACACACGCCCGGCGTCGTAGTGGGCCCCTGTGGTGATCCCGGGAGTGGGTCGTACAGGGCCCCAGCGCGCTGCCGCAGCGTCCACCTGTGCCTTGGTCATCCCCAGGCCTACACCGTCGATGCTGAGGTAAGCCTGGTAGTGTGTTTTCGGCGGGAACGGCAGACTCGGGCCTTCGACGATTGCCGGCCTCTGCCAGCGGGCCGCGACGCCCATGATTGCCAAGACGACCACAATACACACGATGTGCCGACGCACACTCCCATCATAGCATGGGCAGGCACCGGATCTCCGCTACCGCATGCCGGTATTTTCGCCGGCGAACAATTTACCGTTCACCGGTAAAAATATCGGGGTGCAGGTGACCGATAGCGCCTCCAAGCCCCCTCCCACGGGTGAAGCGGCGGGCTTGGCGGGAGAAAAGGAGGCGGCGGTGGGTGGGACCGAATCACGCCCTCCCATGGCGCAATCCCTGCCCGATCCGCCGCTTGCCCGAGCCACTGCCCTGTCGAGGGAGCGCTTTCCCATTCCGCCGGGAAAGGCGTTCAATCGGGGCTCCACCTTCTTGCGGGAGTGCTTGCGGCTGCTGGTCGTGCGTCCCGTCATGTCGCTGCCCCTGGCCGTCGCCATCGTCATCCAGTTTGCCCTCATGGTCGGATTGGCATGGTGGGCCATCACCCGTGACGAGTTTCGCCACCCCATGGCCGATACTCTGGTCGGTCTGGCCGGGACGCTCATCAGCGCTACCATCCTCTACCTCATGCGCGGCTTGTGGGCTGCCCTCCTGTCGGACTTTCTGCACGGCGTGAACCCCACCTTGGGCCGGGCCGTCGAGGCCGTGCTCAACGGCGGCTCGGGTTTGATGGGCATGGCCCTGATCTCGACGGGGCTGCGCTTTTTCGGCCGTTCGCTGGGGCTGACCATGGTGCGGGCGTGGGAGAAGGGTTCGTTCATGGCGGTTCCGGTCGTGGTTCTTGAGCGGCGGGGCCTGGGCGATAGCCTGAGCCGCGGCCAGTTTCTGAGCGGTACCGTTTTGCCCATCCAGGTGAGCGATATCGCGGTGGGTGACGCCGCCGGGGCGCTGGCGTTTTTCCTCGTCGTCCCCTACATGGTCGCCCTCTATGCGTTTCGCGACCACTGGGCCTTTGACTATGACCTGGCGCTCCTGCTGCTCCTGCTGCTGGTCGCGCTGATCGCCGCCGCCATTGCCCTCATGGCCCTGGCGGAGACGGCCTACAGCACGTGCCTCTATCTGTGGGCCCGGGATCTGGAACGAAACCCCGAAGCCCCGGAGACGCGTGTGCCGGACCCACTCGTCCCGGCCTTGAACGCCCCGGCCTCTTAACTCGCTGTTTACACTTGGTGGCCGCGGACTTGCTATGCTGATTCCGTACAGAGAGTCTTCGCCATGAGCGGAGGCCTATGCGATCGGAGGCAGCACGAAGATGAACGGCATTAGCACGGGCCAAGGCCGGCCTGTCCAGTTTCTCAAGACGGCCGCTGACAAAGCCAAGACCCTGGGGCAGGCGGCCCTGGGCATGGTTCTCGACATGCGCATCCCCACCTTGACCCCGCACATGAGCGAGGCCCAGAAGAACGAGATTCTCACCCAGGTTCAACCGGGTGACCTGTGCCTGGAGACCAACGACGCCTATCCTGAATGGCAGCGCATGGAGTTTGCCACCTCGAAATCGCAGCACACCCACGCCTTTATCTACGAGGGCAAAGGCCAGATGCTGCAGTCGACCACGCCCGACGGCGTGCAGCGTACCGACCTGGCCGAATATCTCCAGGGCCGAATCCACGTCAAGGTGGTGCGCCCGCCCTATAAGTCGCCCGACGACGTCAAGCAGTGCCTGGCGTGGGACGCCGCGCAGATCGGCAAGCCCTACAACTATGCCTTTGACAACAACGATACGAGCAAGCTGTATTGCTTCCAACTGGTCGGTGAGGGCTGGAAGCACATGGACCACCCTATCCAGGTCCAGCTCGACAAGGTCGGCAAGCGGGAAGTCTACTCGGCCCACAGCCTCGAAGCACTCCCGGGTGGACAGACCATCGTCGACGACCACAACAGCTTCTGGAAAGATCAACTCAGCCACTGGCCCGTCGCAGCGGGCGCGGCGGGGGTCGGCGGTGCGTTGGCGACGGGGGTGGCTGTATTGGCCGGCACGACCGCAGCCCTCGTATCGCTTCCGGTCAGCCTGCTGGGAGGCCTGGCGCTGGCCATCTGCGCCGGCAACAAGATCCAGACGGGCCACTTCGGCTTCGGCGCGGGTGTATCGGAAGAGGCATGATGAAAGAGAGCGGGTCCAGAAGACCCGCTCCCTGTTCAGTTCCTACAATTGACCGTGGTGGCCGTAGCCACCCCGTTCGCCGTGGTAGTAGTGTTCGCCATCCCAATTGTGGTGGTGGTGGGAGTAGCCGTCGTAGTATCCGTTGCCGTAATAGCCATTCCCATAATAATAGGTATTGCCATACGTCGGATAGGTATACAGATAGCTGGACCCATAGGGATAGCCATCACTGCCGTACCCGTACGGATAATAGTATGTGTTGGGGGTCACGCCGGCCGAGATGCTATAGCCCGGGCCGTAGTACGTGCCTCCGATGGAGATGCCCTGGGCGTGGGCCGGTGCGGCACACGCGAGCAGGAGCGCAGTGGCGCCTGCGAACAGGGTTCCTTGAAGCAAACGACGCATAAAGACATCATCCTCCTATCTATTGAAACTCTTGTATTCAAAAGGGTGTTCCCACCGTGTGGGTTCTCTAATAGGACCGCAGCGGGCCATCCAGAACAGCAGGGCATGGCCCACGACTTGACCGACCGTGCCCTGGACCTGCCCATCGCTTCGCGCACCCGGCTGCTGGCCCGCCTCATCGCGGCCCTCGACGCCGATCGGGAGACCCGTCGGCGCTGGCTGGAGCGGCGAGCGGTGGTGCAGGTGCTGGAACGTCTCGCTGCCCGAGTGCACCTGCCGGAGGACCCGACCTGCGGCTGCTGCGGACAGGGCTCGGCTCGCATGGTGGGCCACCATGACGTCCACGTCTGCCAGCCGTGCTGCGAAGTCCTGGTGAAGCTGGTCGAGCCGTGAGCACCCTCTTCGACGACATCAGAGCCCTGCCGTTGGACGACCAGAACGCGGTGGTCGAGGCGCTCATCACGAGTCTGCCGTCCATGCAACTGGAAGCCAATGCCGCCCTCGAGGGGTTCGCTCGGCAACTGGCCGAGCACCATGCCCGCACCCGGATGCCGCCAGTGCTCCGTTGCGCCTGGTGCGAGGGCAGGACGGGCGTTTTGCCCGTGCCTGCCACTCGACTGACGCCCTTCGACCTCATCGCCCTGGGCTCGACCACGCTGGTGGCGGGCCGACACGGCGTGTTTCTCTGCGCTGACTGCATCCGGTCCGCCTGGGCGGCGTTATCTCCCAACCCTGAAGGTCCTTGACTCCGGGGCCGTCGACCAGGCGATGAGCAGCCCGCCCATGATGGTCAGGTTCTTGAGAAAGTTCACCGTTTGCATTTGGGCCTGGTCGGGGGCTGCAGCCCAGAAGTTGTGCATGAGCAAGGTCACCGGAATCAGATAGAGAAACAACAGCAGGGCACCATCCCGGGCGTGGAAGCCGGTCAGGAGGGCGAGCCCGCCTGCCAGTTCGCACAGCAGCGCCAGCACCAACAGAAGGCTGGCGGCCGGCAGCCCTTTATCGGAAATCATGTGCGACATCATGGCAAAGCCTTTGATCTTCATGAGGCAAGAGAGGAGAAAGATAATGCTCATCAGGATGCGCCCCACGATGGGCGCGAGGCTCCGAGTACGGTTCACGAGTAAAGCCTCCTTTTTCTCTCTTCTACCCACGGTAGAGGGCGTTCTCACGTGCCCCTGAGACGGCGCTCGACGGCACCCGTGCCGGACGGGCCGGCCCCCCTGGCCGCCGCTCTGTGCCGCCACGTCACGACTTTGGCTATGGCTATCGGCGAACGCCACACCCGCGCCCCCGTCAATCTGGAAGTCGCGGCCCTCTATATCGAAAAGGTGTGGCGTGAGCTGGGGCTGACGCCTCGCCGACAGACGTTCCAGGTCGACGGGGTCGCATGTTCGAACATCTCCGTGCTGCTGCCCGGCACCGAACCCGAGGAGGTGCTGTTCGGAGCCCACTACGACAGTGTTGAAGGCTGCCCCGGGGCCAACGACAACGGGACCGGGGTGGCCGCCCTGTTGGAACTGACCCGCACCATGCTGCCGCGGCCACGGCGACGCCGACTGCGCCTGGTGGCATTCGTTAACGAGGAGCCGCCGTATTTCGATACCCCTGACATGGGCAGCCAGGTGTATGCCAAAGCCGCCCGGGCGCGAGGTGACGACATCCACGCCATGGTCTGTCTGGAGACCCTCGGCGCCTATGACCATGCTCCGGGCAGCCAGTTATACCCGCCTTTCTATGAAATGGTGGCGGGCGAAGCAGGGCCCGACTGCGGCAACTTCATTGCGGTGGTGGGAAATCTTGACTCGGCCTGGCTGGTGGAGGAGACGGCCAAAGGCATCATCAGGAGCAGCGACTTGCCGATCGAAACGCTGGTGGCATGGGCCGACGTCACCGGAGTCGACTGGTCGGATCATGCGTCCTTCTGGCGGCAGGGCTATCCTGCCGTGATCGTGACCGATACCGCCCCCTATCGATACAGCCAGTATCATACCCCCGACGATACGCCCGCCGTCGTCAATTTTGGCGCCCTGGCCGCGGTGACCGACGCGCTGGGCACGGTTGCCGATGGCCTGCTGAACCGCAGCCGCTCGCGTTTGTAGCCAGCCGCCGTTGGGTACAGTCAAAGCGGATGGGTATGCGCAGTGCGGTGATCATCTTGCTTTTGCTATTGCTGGTCGGCTGTGATCGGCTCCCCAGTGTTCGCGCCGTCAATCGCCAGGCCTGGCACTGTCGGCCGCCCATGCCCACCATGCCGTGGGACTATGTGCCGCCTGCGCCCGGCCCGACCGATCTCATCGGCTTGCCGGCATCGGTCGGGCAAGTCCAGCCGGAGGCCCCCCGTTTCGAGGCCGTGGTTCGCTACGACAATCCGGTCTGGCCGCCGCACTTCGTGTTGCGCATCAACGGGGTGGAGGCGCCCCTCTCGGCCCGGGCCGATGTGACCCGCTATTTCCGGCCGGGGCCGAACACCGTCGAAGTCCTGTGGACGGAGCCGGCCGTCTCTTCCTGGCAACGAGCGGCATCCGGAGGCCGTCTGGAGCTCGTCGAAGCGACCTCGCAGGGGCGCCGCACGCTGCTCGATCGGTACGTGCACCCTGTCCCTGGCCGCGACGTCCAGGTGGTTGGTCGGTTCGTCGAG
>DASYBA010000052.1:0-4042 GCA_036501005.1 Candidatus Xenobia bacterium
ACGTGGCGGTGTTCAGCGCGTTGGCCACCCTCGGATGCTCGTACGCCACGTCGGTGAGCGAGCGGTGGGGCAGGTTGGTCTGGGTGGCCAGACCGGTCACGTCGCCCGTCAGAGCGTTGGCGAAGTTCACGGAAGTGTTATAGGTGTTGGTGAGGACGGGATGGTGCAAGGCGAAACTGACGACACTGTCGCGCATCCGGTCCCGAAAGCCCAAGTGCACCTCTTCCCGGGGCGTGCCGTCTGCTCGGGGGGCGGCGGGTGACCCGGGGGTGCCCCGCAGAGCGGCGAATGGAGATGTGCTGCCAGTGTGGACCTGTGCCATGGTGGGCTCCTCCGAAAGGTTGTTTCTGTTAATTCATGCTAGCACGCGGCGCACCAGGTCTGATTATCAGCTTATTGCCAGGGCGTAAAAAGATTATGAAATGAAGGGTGGCAGGCGGCAGACCAGAAATCGGCCCTTACGGAGGTGCAGCATGAAGCGTTGGGTGGCGGTGGTTGTCGGGAGTCTCTTGCTGATGGGGTGCGACAAGTTCAAGCAGACAGCGCCCGGCCCGGGGCAGAAGCGGGTGCACATCGAGATTCGCAACACGGATGATGCGCACAAGGGCGGCAAGGTGAGCTGCATGCTCAAGGTGGGCGATCCCCAGCACGCGGGCATGGCGACGGGAAGCTTCGACGTGACCATGCCGGGCACCAAAGACCTGTTCTGCGGCCCGAGTGAATACGACCTCATCATGATGCCGTGGAACACCCACTTCATGGCGCTGACCATCACGGTCGACGGCCACCCGCTGACCCGAGGGGCTGAACTGGTGATGGACGATGAGAAGGGCGAGGCCATGTTCGAAATCAAGCGAGACTCGCAGTAGCCGGATCGCAGCGGTTGGCCTATTGACGCTCCCGCAAGCGTGCTGCTATACTACGGCAGACTTGAATGGGATTATCGTCGGGAGGACGGGATGGCTGGCATGCGATGGAGATACCTTGGGCCTTTGGTGGCCATCACGGCGTTGCTGGTCGGGCGTCCCGCACCAGCTTCAGCTCTCCCTTACTGCGTCTGCTTCACGGCCACGGAGTGCAGCAACCCGTGCTCTTTTACCCTCAACATCGGCTATAGCCGGGGGGCGAACAGCGGTACCGACACACTTCTATGGTGCAACGGTTGCGACACCTGGAAACCTGTCGCCACTCCTTTTGGGACCATTTCCATCTGCGGCGGTTCCGTCAACATCAAGAGTCCAGTCTCTTGGTGCCCCAGTGGCGCTGGCAATCTGACGCTTGCCAACGACTGTAATGTGCCCATTTTCAACAAGTCCCTCACCACGAAGGTCAACCCCAGCAATTGCTGCTGCAATTTAATCCAAAACTGTGCTTGTCACATGGATGATTTTAATAAACCGGGCTTCGGCACGCCCCCGTTGGGCATCTCGAATTTTACCTTCGCCGGGGCGGGGGGTTCCGGTCACGGGAGTTTCGAAGTCCTGCCCGCGGCCCCCGCCCCCGAAGTGGACGCCGACAGCGCGGCTCTGCCGGTCGCCATCGTCCTGGGCGGCATGGCTCTGGCATTCGGTCGGCGCTCTATTCGACAGGCGTAGTGTCGCATCGGACGGCAAGGCTGCCGTCCCCTTTTGCAGCCCGTATCGCGTGCCCGCCCGAACGGATTCCCCCGGGCGGCCGCCGTATCGCTTACCCGCCCGGACGGGTAACTGGCGCGACTTACCCGCCCTGACGGGCAACGGGTGGTTCCCCCCGGAGGATACATCGCCGGAGCAGACCGTCTTGAGCCATCTTCGAGGGCTTTCTGTGAAAGTTAACCTGGAGTCTACATGGTGTCTGTGGTGCCGGGGGCTGTAGTGAATATCATTCGGGGCATGAATATTGGCATTCGGCGACTGATCATGACAGCTTTGGAAACCGAGGGCGTCCGGCAGGAGGCACTCGCCGACAGGATCGGTATCTCGGGGGCGGAGTTCTCCCGCTGGAAGACAGGGTCACGCGACATACCGATCGGCATGTTGCCACGCCTGGCCGAGGCTATCCGAGTCGAACAGCCCATCCTCGAAGAGCTGGCCTCCGACTTCCCGATCATCTCCGCCCCGGATCCGAGGCGGATTCTGCTCCCGCCCTATCCAATCAAGGGCTCCATCAACGATCTGCCCAAGTGGTTCGTGGAGAAACTCGACCTCACCAAGGCCCAATGGCATGAGATCGAACATGGATTTCCGCGGGACACCGCCCGTGAACTGGCTGTCGCACTGCAAGTCTTGCGGCACGGCGGAGAGTTGTGCTGGTGCGCCCCCGTCGATCTGGGTTGCGGGCTTCTGATCATCAAGCGTGAGACGTTCGAGGCTGCGGGACATCTGCTTCGTCACGCCGTTCGGATGGTCGGCAAGGCCCGGGAGGTGATCGTCATTCCACAAGTTTCGACGGCCGTGGTCAGCCAGTCACGAGAAGCCCGCCTGGATTATCTGGTGAGGTGGAAAGGGCCCCGTGTCTGTGTGTGGGCGGATCTAGAAGTCGATAGCACGTATCACGAGGAGACGGCCGACGACGACCGGCGCCGGACCCACGGCCTCCGGTTGCGCCGCCTGGGATTCTCCGACAGCCAAGTCGTTCTTGACAGCTTCATGCCTCGTCTGATCGACGCCCTGCGCAAGCTGGAGGCCGACGTCAAGAAGCAGGGGTAGGCTGCACGGGGTGGTCTTCCAACGGGGTCCTGAAGCCGGATGCGTTGCGATGGCCGCCCCCACCGAAGCGCGCGGCCAACTCGGACACGTTGAAGCTGCCCTTCGAACGAAGAGACCAGTTGCGACTGCCAGGGGCGTCCGAATACACGGCCACGCACGGCGCATCCGGGTAAAGCTCGATGAGCTTGTTGCCGACTTCCGATGTCAACGGCGAGGTGCAGTTGGTGGTAGGGACCTTCAACCCGCCAATGTCGAGAACCCGGGCCGCCTTGACGGCGATGTCGATCATGCGGTCTTGAAAGCGGGTGATGGCGGCGCCTTCCAGCTTCAGTTCTGCCATGTTCTGGGCCAGCCGAGTCCAGACGCTGAAGTCCTGAGGATAGGAGTTGAGGCCGTTGGTGATGTCCCGACTGTTGGGGAGGAGCCAGCGCCACAGGTCCCGGTCCTCGATATAGTCGACGAGGGTGGGGACGGGAGCGTCGGGGTGGAACCAGTCCCAGGAGAGGCGGGCGCCACTGTGGGTCATGTCGAAATGGGCGAAGTCCAGCCCCTGGAGATCCTTCTGCGACGATTCGTGATGGTCGAGGACGGCCAGGAGCCCCACCTCCGACTTCAGCTTGAGAAGCTCGGTTCGGGGGTAGGCAAAGTCGACCAGCAGGACCTTGGCCTGGGCGGGCAGGGTAGGAGGGGGCTCGTGATGCTTGACGGGCTGGTACTGGGCCTGGTCGCCCCGCCGCCGCCAGGCCGCCCAGGCGGCACCGAAGCCGTCGGGGCAGTCGGCGTGATACAGGACGTGGGTGACGTCGTCGGGAGCCAGGGGCAGATGGATGTTGGCCATGGCCCGATGGTACGGCGCCCGCGGGCCGACTCCCGCCCGCGGTGCCAGCATGATGGCGCGCCCCGCAATGATGCGACTCACACGCACGTTGGCACTTCTCCGGTGGACCGCGTTCGCGGTGGAACTTGGCGCCAAATCCTGGTGTGCCAATGTGTGCGCGCTTCGATATCATGACGAGTCCGTTTGTCTCAGCGAGGGCTACCGTAAGGGGAAGCCGGCTGTCAGGGCGACAGGCCAATGCGGGGCGGGCGGCCCGGATCCGTAAAGGTGACAGTCAAGCCCAGTCGTTCTGCCTCCGCACTGGCCCGGTAGCCCTGCGGCGGCGGGACGGTGACGTGTCGCCCGATAAAGCCGAGGGTCGAATCCCACAGACGGTAGTGGCGGCGGCAGCCGACCAGGAAGCGCACGCGATTCTGCAGCACTCGATAGAAGACCGCCCCGTCACCGCAGCAGGGGGGGGTCGCCCACACTTCGGGGACGAGCTCATTGAGGGTGGCCGGGTTTTCCCCCTCGTGTT
>DASYBA010000053.1:0-5005 GCA_036501005.1 Candidatus Xenobia bacterium
CACGCTGGCCGGTGCGGGCAACAACCTGACCAACATCGGTGGCAACATCGGCACCGTGGGCACCATGGACAACCGTCCCATCTTCAGCGCCGACGGCAATCGCGCTCTGGATAGCGCTGGCTATCTGGGTGGCGTCTCCAACGGCCTTCCTGGAACCTTCGGGCCCCAGGATGAGGAGATGTATGGTGGATCGCTGCACTACACCTTCGGTGAGAGGGTGCCTGTGCGGCTCTTCCTGGAGTATGGCAACAGCCGTTACAAGCCCAGCCAGAACTCCGGTTACGTCGCCAACGGCAACGCCTTCCTGGGCGGTCTCGGCATCGGTCTCGGTGAGCACGTGGATCTCAGTGCTGAGTACGTCAGCACCGATCCGAACTACGATCCGTTCATCCTGCAGTATCCGCAGGTTGACGGCGTGTCCAACGACTACTGGCGCACCCGCTCCTTCTCGTACTTCCCCAACGCCTATCCGCTGCATGACACGGATCAGTTCCCGCAGAACCGAAACGGGTACCGTATCCACCTGAAGCTGATGGCGAAGGACGACAAGGGCGAGAAGCGGGAGTTCTTCCACGGCTGGTACTACAACCTGAACCAGGTGCAGACCTCGCTGGAAGATCAGCGTGCCACCGCTGGCTCTGTTGCCTTCGGCAATGGCGTCATCGGTCCCAACGTCAACGTGCTGGGTTACAGCCCGGGCTTCATGGAGCCGGTCTTCGGTCCCGAATCGCCGTTCAGCTTCTCCAATGGCGGAACGGTCAACGGGTTCGCAACGCCGCTTGATGACAACCGTGGCAACGAAGTCGAGTGGGGCGGTCACTTCCGCTATCGCTTCGGCTCCGGCCCGTGGGCCTTCGGTGTCGGTTACGAGAACCTGAAGTTCACCCGTCCGACCAACTTCGCTCCCAGTCCATTCGGCGCTGCTGGCTTTGCGGCCACTGCTGCTGGCAACATGGACATGGTGGACATCACCAGCGAGGGCGGCGTTGCTCAGGGTGCCTACACGTTCAACGACCGGTTCGTTCTGAAGTTCGGGATCTCGGTGATGAACATCTCCGGCCACTTCGATCCCGCTGGTGTGTATAACAACTTTGCGTTCGACACCCAGAACAACAACTTCCAGAACCTCAACACGACCCAGAACTATCCGTTCATCGGGTTCGACTACGACATCAGCAAGAACACGCGTATGAATTTCAACGTGAAGTTCTTCAACACCACGGACAACCTCGGCTCAC
This sequence comes from Candidatus Xenobia bacterium, assembly GCA_036501005.1. Lineage (GTDB taxonomy): Bacteria > Vulcanimicrobiota > Xenobia > RGZZ01 > DASYBA01 > DASYBA01. The sequence goes on from DASYBA010000053.1 coordinate 1,239, forward strand.
AGTCCTTCCTGTTCCTGCCGGGGACCGCGACCCTGCCTTCGAACATCCAGCGCAATCCGTTCTCTTGGAACGGTGTGCAGGTTACCAGCGAAGTCAAGGTCAGCTTCTAGGCAGTTCGGCTGCGCTGGCTAGCGCAGCGCCTGGATAGTGAAAGGGCCCACCGCAAGGTGGGTCCTTTTGCATATTCTTGGGCGAAAGGGAACCATCGCAGAGGCTGAACCAGTCAAAATCGATAGACGGCGCGGGGTTTGAAAGTACCCCAGCATGGGCATCTTGCTGGTGCTCGTACAATCAGAAAGGCAGGACGATAACACACATGAAGAGGATTTTTGGCGTTTTGGCAATCGGAGCGGCTCTTGCGGCTGCCTCGATCCCGGCCTGCGCGCAGCCTGGTGGTAACGGCAGCGTATCGGCTCAAGCCTCGCAGACCAGCACGCCTTTTGAGTTTCGGGTTGGGGTATCGTGGGCCAACGGTCCCGATATCCAGAACGATGGCAAGATCACGGCCGGTGTCGAATATGATTTCAGCAATCCGGTCAACGGGGGGGGTACCCTGAGCGTGTCGGCAGACTGGATTCAGGTGGACTACTTCGTCCCCGTCGTGACGCCGACGTTCATCTTCGCCGGCACGCAGACCGAGTCAACTGTGCCAGTGCTTTTGAACTACAAGTTCTATAGCTCGGGTCCGACCAGCCGGTTCTTCGGCGGCGTCGGAGTTGGCGCTTTCCTCGGCAACTTCGGCGGCTTCGGATACACCGGGTTCGTCGGTTATCAATTCAGCCACAACTGGGACGTCAACGTGCGCTACCTGGGCGATGCGGGCAGCGCGACGTCCGGCTTCGCCCGCCTCAACAACGTCTGGTCCGCCAACGTCGGCGTGCGCTTCTAGGAGATCGACATGATTGAAACAGGACAACCGCTCCCCACCTTCCAGCTCAAGAACCAGCAAGGCCAGACCCGCACCCTGGCGGACTATAAAGGCCACTGGCTGGTGCTCTACATCTATCCCCAGGATGACACCCCCGGCTGCACCATCCAGGCCCGCTCCTTCACGGCCACCAAGGCCGAGTTTGACCAGGCCGGCATCACCGTCGTGGGTCTGAGTGCCGACGACCAGCAGTCGCACCAGCGTTTCTGCGACAAGTTCAGTCTTACCATTGAGCTCCTGTCGGATCCTCAGGCCACCCTCCTGCGGGCCCTGGACCCGGGCCAGAAGGAGTGGAACGGAACCATGTACTGGAACCGGACCACCTTCGTCGCTGACCCTCAAGGGGTGGTTCGCAAGATCTACACCGGCGTCAAACCCGATGGGCACGAGCGGATGTTGCTGGACGACATCAAGCAGTTGCAACTGGCCGCCCAGCACTAAGAGAGACGGCCTCCGCCAAAAGGCGGAGGCCTTTTTCGTTCTGAAGCCCCCCGCCTGGCCCGCCTCCCGCCTCAAGCCCCGCCTCCCGTCCGGGACCTATACTGGGTCCAGGATCAGAACTCAGGGAGGCCCCCATGCAGACGACTCTACCTTCAACCAACGGACACGTTCGACCGGCGCAGCCGACTCTGGACATGCCTGTTCTCACGGCTCCTCCCGTTCCGCCCCCGCCGCCCCGCCGGCGCCCCGTGCTCCGCACGCTGGCCGTGGTGGCTGCCCTGGGCCTGTTCGGCTTTGGAGCCACCCAGGGCTGGAGCGCCCTGCAGTACGCTGAAGGCCACGAAAGCACCGACGACGCCTTCATCGATACCCACGTCGTGAATGTGGCTTCCCGGGTCTCCGGGCCCGTCGTGCACCTGTACGTGCAAGACAACCAGTTGGTGCACCAAGGCGACCGGCTGGCCGACGTCGATCCCAACGACTACGAAGTGCAGTTGGCCCGGGCTCGAGCCCAGTTGGAGACGGCCCGCCATCACTGGCAGACGGCTCGTCTGCAAGTGCTGGTCACCCGCCAGACGTCGTCGGCCGACGTCGAGCAGGCGGCTTCCGGTGTGGGGGCCGCGGAATCCACCGCCCAAGAGTACGAGACGGCCGTGAATACGGCCGCCACCCAGGTCGAAACGGAACAGGCCAGGGTCGACCAGGCCCGCCAGCAAGTCGACGTCGCCCGCCGCCAGGCCGGACAGGCCCAGGCCCAGGTGGCCGCCGCCCAGGCGGTGGCCGACAATGCCCACTCCGACCTGCAACGAAGCCGCACCCTGTTTGCCCAATCCATCGTGACGCAGCAAGATCTGGATCACGCCACCAACGCCTGGCGCGCGGCCAACGCCCAGTTGGAGGCCGCTCGCCAGCAGCAGGCCTCGCAGGTCGCCGCGGCCCAGGATGCGCAGAGCGCCCTGCGGGCGACCATGCACCAGGTCCAGCAGTATCAGTCGCAGGTCGGTGAGGCTCGCGCCCGAGAGGTGGCCTCCCGAGCGCAGGTCGGACAGGCTCAGGGGCGGCTGAACCAGGCCCAGGCCGCGCCGCGTCAGGTGGCTGTGACCCTCTCCACCCTGGACGAGGCGGCGGCGCAGGTAAAGGACGCTGAAGCCGCCGTTCGGCAGGCCGAGCTGAGCCTGAGCTACACCCGCATCGTGGCTGCCCAGGATGGGCGGATCACCAAGCGGGCCATCGAGCCCGGGTCGTACGTCCAGGTGGGGCAGCCCTTGATGGCGGTCGTGAGTCCGAACGTGTGGGTCACCGCCAACTTCAAGGAAACGCAACTGGCGCACATGCGGGTGGGCCAGACCGTCGACGTGTACGTCGACGCTTATCCCGGCCACGTCTTCCACGGTCGGGTCGACAGCTTCCAGTCGGGCAGCGGGGCGGCGTTCAGTCTGCTGCCGCCGGAGAATGCCACCGGCAACTACGTCAAGGTCGTACAACGGGTGCCGGTCAAGATTGTATTCGATACCGTCCCCGCCGGTAGTTATGTGTTGGGCCCTGGCATGTCTGTCGTTCCCGAGGTGGTGGTAAAATGAGCGAATGGACCCCCCGTTTCAATCCCTGGCTTATCGCCATGTCGGTCATGCTGGCCACCTTCATGGAAGTATTGGATACTTCCGTGGCCAACGTGGCGGTGCCCTACATCGCCGGCAGTCTGTCGGCTAGCAACGACGAAGCCACCTGGGTGCTGACCAGCTACCTGGTCGCCAACGCCATCATCCTGCCCGCCTCGGCCTGGTTCGGTCGCCGTTTCGGCCGGCGGAACTTCCTCCTCGTCTGTATCGGATTGTTCACGCTGTCGTCCGCCCTGTGCGGCGCCGCCCTCAACATGAACATGCTGGTCCTGGCCCGCATTCTGCAAGGCGCGGGCGGCGGAGCGCTACAACCCGTGGCGCAGGCCGTCTTGCAGGAGAGCTTTCCCGTCGCCCAGCGCGGCCTGGCCATGGCGGTCTACGGCCTGGGGGTCGTGGTGGCGCCCATCATTGGCCCGACGCTGGGCGGCTGGATCACCGACAACTTCTCCTGGCGCTGGATTTTCTACATCAACCTGCCCATCGGGCTGGCGGCTCTCTCCATGGTCGCGCGCTTCGTCGAAGATCCGCCCTACCTGCGGGAAAAGCCCGCCGGCCGCCTGGACGCCCTGGGCTTCACCCTCCTCTCCATCTGGATTGGTGCCCTCCAGGTGATGCTCGACAAGGGGCAGGAGGTCGACTGGTTCTCGGAGGCCTGGATGCGGTGGCTCGGCGTGGCCTTCGTGGTCGGGCTGATCGCCTTCATCGTGTGGGAGCTGCGCAACGCGGCGCCCCTGGTCGACCTGCGGGTGCTCCGCAATTCGAACCTGGCCACCGGTACC